>MESS01000122.1:8198-8878 GCA_001771055.1 Caldithrix sp. RBG_13_44_9 | reverse complement strand
AGCGGGGAGGTAGGACAGCAGGAAAATATAGTGAGTGGTTTTTCCAGCAAGGCTTTCTCACTTCCCCGCACGGCCAGCTGGAAATTTTTCATCACTTCGAAAGATTCAATCGTGAAGGTACCGGTAACCACCGGCTTATCACAGTACAGTAAACTGAGGAACAGCCGGTAACTGTCCGATATTTTCTCATGTACATCGCCCGGGATCATCGCAGTGCTCTGCGAGGCAATATATTTTAATTGACTGACAATCTTGGCATAACTGATATAATCACTGGTAACAGGTCTCCTGATTTCTTTAGTCTCATGATCCAGGATATAGAGGGCGGCCGATCCAGGAGTAAAATAAACCTGCATTCCTTGAAAATGATGGGTTTCCTTCCCTGGTATATCATAGAGTTTAAAAGAACGGGGGGAAGTCTTCAGCGCTTTTTTAATCAGTGCCGGGGTAAAAAACACCTGCGATTTTTCCCGATCCACTTTTGCCCCATGATCAGCCAGCAGCCCCAGAGCCTGAGCATTACGCATCTCGATTCCCAGCGTGCATAACAGCTGTTCAGCCTCGGAAACAATCTTTTTAATGAGATCATCACTTAAAAATTTCACGGATGGACGCATGGATAAAATTCCTTTTTTTAAATTATTTGATCGGGAAACATAACAAAGAGTCCAGAAAAAATT
>MESS01000122.1:3564-8171 GCA_001771055.1 Caldithrix sp. RBG_13_44_9 | reverse complement strand
AAATTTCTGTTTGCAGTTTCATCGAAAACATTGATCGGAAAATTATCTTTCAAAATTTAAAACAATTTAACAATTTTCTGCTATTCGAAAAAAAGGTTTTATAAGAATATTCACTTCGCAGTTAATAATTCCCTGGTAACAAACTGTTGATTCAATAGTATATAATTGTGTATTTTCTGAAATAATTAGCTGGAAGATCACACCTATGAAAAATATATTTCAATCCCGGAAATCCATTCAGCTGGGAAGCAGCTTGCTGGCCATTTTCCTCCTCCTGATGGCCTTCATCAACTTCTATCGCTATATCACTTCCCCCACTGATGAAAACCTCTTCATCAATCCCCCCTCAACTATAGCCATCAGCTGCCCGGTCTATTTGAATCAGACTCTTCACGAACGGCTGCAACCAGGCGATTTACTGCTGGCTGTCAATAATAGAAAGGTTAACCGGATCGAAGAGGTCCAATCGATTCTGGCTGCGATTTCGGCCGATTCTCTGGTTCGCTTTACCCTCCTGAGGCCGGAATTAAACCGGAGAATCGATGTTTCTCTGCCCAAAATGGTAATCCCGGATTCTTTCCTGGTGACTCTCCCTTCTAATGTTTATGTGACTTATGTTCAGAAAGATGGTGCTTCCGACCGGGCCGGTATGAAGGTGGGAGATCTGATTCTCAAGATCAATGGCCGGACCTTTAATAGTGCCAACGAAGCTGACCAGAACATGCAGCAGGCTCAACTGGATCGCTCAATTGATTATGATATTCTGCGGGGTAATGAACTCTTGACCCTGGAGGTAAAATTAGCAGTAATTGGCTTTAGAATATCCCAACTTGTCATTTTTATCTGCGGTCTGCTGTTTATAAGTTTGAGCAGCCTGCTGATCATTTCCCGGCCGCAATTCCAGGCTGCCCGGATACTGGGAATCGCCGGAATCCTGCTGGGTTATTACCTGATGACTATCCAGAACTTTCGCGGAGTGAGCACTGATATTTTTTTACTTATCCAAGTATTGCTGATGTTCATTTCTTTTTTACTGGGAATTACCCTGTGGTTCATCAGTGGATGGTATTTTCCACAAGTGATTGAAAAAACTCCAAAAATGAATCATCAGGAAAAAATTCTCTATTATTTAACTACTGGCCTGATTATGCTGATCATGATTATTATTTTGTATTTACGATTCAGCAGGCCTTCTTTCAATTATCTTGGACTGAATCCTCTTTTTCATCTGTCGATATTTTTTATATTGTTTTACGGAATCTACAGTAAGATCGAATTACGAAAAACAGCTCCTCCCCATTATAAAGAAATGAGCAATATTATTCGAAAGTCCGGACTTTTCACCGGCGTATTTGCCCTGCTGCTCTGTTTTCTGGTTTTCCGCCGGATTCTAGAACCTAGTTATTTTGGACTGATCTTTCTTATACCTCTGATTGCTTATATTTACACCATCGGGAAATATTCACTGCTGGACCTGCAGCTGCGGGTCAGGAGGAATATTCAGTACAGCATCATATCTACCTTCTGGATTCTGGCGCTGATCTCCCTGGGTGTTTTTATCCTGTTGAAAATTTCGGGAATGTCCTTCACCCTTCCTAATATTCGTCTGAGCTCCCAGTTAATTGAGGTACTGGATGAGCCGGCTAGTGGACCATTGAATACGACCATCGAGCGTCTATTCTATATTCTGCTGGGCAGCGGATTCCTGGCTGTCACCTGGCGAATCGGCCGTGCCGGAAAACAATTCATCGGACAGAAATACTACCGGATGAAATACGATTACCGCCTGGCCTCTCATGAGATTTCCCGGATGCTTCACACCAATCTGGACATGTACTCCCTGGCTCGTGATCTGGCACAGAAATTAGCATTGCTGATGAAACTGAAGAGAGTGGGAGTACTGTTCTTCAGGGATCAAAACAAATGCTGCTGCCAGGAATTCCATGGATTCGATGGACATGAATGGACTGCCTATTGTTTGAATACCGAGGCCGAGATCGTCCAATCCATTCTGCCTTTTCAGGGTCCGCTGGATATCAGACGCCTTCCGGAAGATATCGCTAAAAATTTCGAAAGGTTCTCATTCCGGCAGGTCATACCCATTCGTTCCAAGGAACGGCTGGTGGGTTTAATTCTAGTGGGAGAAAAACAGTCGGAGTCCGCCTTTCAGCGGGATGATTATGAATTTCTAAGCTCGGTGGCCGCCCAGGCCGCAGTTTCTATTGAGAACGCTTTTTTGTATGAAGAACTGCGTGAGCAGGAACGTATGAAACAGGAATTGAGAATCGCCCGTCAGATCCAGCTGTCCTCCCTGCCGCAGATTACCCCGGAAATTCCCGGCCTGGATATATTCGGTATTTCCCATCCGGCCACCGAAGTCGGCGGGGATTTCTACGATTTTTTAGACGGGAAGAATGACGAATTGCTGGTAGTGGTAGGGGATGTGAGTGGCAAAGGTACCTCTGCTGCCCTCTACATGGCCAAGATCCAGGGTATCTTCCGTTCCCTGCACACCTTTGAACTCTCTCCCCGGGAGTTATTCAGCCGCGCCAACCGTATCCTGCTGCACGACCTGGATAAATCTTTCTTTATTACCGGTCTGGGAGCCAAATTTTTACCGCGTCAGAAAAAACTCCTGCTGGCCCGGGCCGGACATCTTCCACTGTTACATTTTCAGAGCAGAACCCAAAAGGTGATCATGGTAACCAGTTCTGGTTTGGGATTCGGCCTAGAGGATTCCGTCATATTCGACCAGAAATTGGAAGAGCTTACACTCTCTTATCAAAAAAATGATGTTTTCCTTTTTGCGACTGACGGGATCACCGAGACTTTCAACAGTGGCAGCCAGGAGTTTGGAGAAGACCGCCTAGTACAGGCCCTGCAAGAGGCGGTGGACCAGCCAGCCAGGCAGATCGGTCAGTACATCCTGGACCAGCTGCAAAATTTCCGGGGAGAGCGGCCAAGCCAGGATGATTACACCCTGGTGGTGGTAAAGGCACAGTGAATCTCAAAAAAATCGGTTTCAGTTACTTCACAGAAGATTAACAAATATTTACCACCCTTGCTGATTGCAGCTTTTTCTTGAATATTAAAATTTTATTTATTAAGCTTTAGAGAATCAAATAGAAAAATCCAAAGTTTTCAGGGTTATTATTAAGACAAAAAGCAAAAGGTATTTTTTTAAGTCCAGCTTAACTTGTGTTTATCTAATATTACAAACAGCACTCTTATTATTACGAAATATTTTGATTTGATGAAAGAAAGATTTAGAACTAAACTTTAGGAGAATGTTTCATAATGAAAACATTTAAAGTTGTCTTAACGCGAACCTATATTATTTCAATCAAGGCAGAAAGTAAAGAAAGGGCTAAAAGTTTTTCTGAATTTTATTTAGGGAACTGTCCTGACCTTTCAACACAAAAAGACCGGTCAGACAAAAACTTCGCCATTGACGACATAGAGTTGGTCATTAACAATGCAATGGAAATTATATAAACAACCACAAGATATGAAGAAAAAATCAACACCTGATATTCTACTTGAGGAATTTTTAGAACAAGCCAAATCATTTCAAACCAATGTAGAACCATTAAGGGTTCTCAAAGCAAGAGTTTATCAAATTTTCGAAGCCAATGTTCTTATTCGTACCGCCTCCGAGGGAAATCGAAAATATTTTTTCGGAATTAATTATATCACTATTGAAGAAATCGCTAATCTTGACAATCCTTTTATTGCTTTTATATGCGGATCTATTGAGAGAACTGTAATTATTCCGGCACAGCTATTTTTTAAACATCTTTCTGAAATTAGCCATGATAGAAATGGTGAATATAAAATCAATATTGATGAAGATTTAAATCTTGTCCTAAAAGGTAGCGGTAACAGATTGAATTGTAGTACATTTATAAATGCCTGGAATTTACTTTTAAAACCTTTTTACGTTACTGAACCTAAAAACACTGCAGAAGAAAGCTTACATTCTGTCTTACAAGGAAGGTTAATCGAAATCGGGAATATTCGAGGGTTTAGAACATTCTGCCCTAATAAATCCAAGAAGTTCAATAATAAATGTTTATCCGATATTTCTACTTTACAAAAATGTCCAGAACTTCAGTTTACGGATTATGAGGTACTTCGGCAAATCGATGTGATCTGGTTTAAAGAAAAAGGGAAGAACTTGATTCCAGAAAATGCTTTCGAAGTTGAACTAACCACCGGAACATGGTCTGGAGTTGGTAGATTAGCAACATTGATAGATTATACTAATGTTAATTTATATGTAATTTCTAGTGATTTGAAAAAATTTAATCAAGTTATACAATCATTCAGAGAATTTAAAAATCGTTACATATATGTTCCTATTGATCAACTTGGCGATCTCTATTCAGGAGAATTACATCTCAAAGAGTTAAGGTACCAGATAGGAATATAAATTCCCTTTTAAAAATTCTTTAAATAAAATTTTGATAAGAGTATTTCACGGAAAGGACGCGACATCCACCTTTCAAATAAATCTATAAATCAAAAAGAATTTATCTGTTAAACATTCTCAATATAAAATACTGACTCCTGTTTCAAATTAATCGGATATGTAATACTAAACTATC
>MESS01000122.1:1413-3514 GCA_001771055.1 Caldithrix sp. RBG_13_44_9 | reverse complement strand
CTGAAAAATGACATCATTGATGAAGAACATCTTAGATTATTGAGTCTGTTTCACTTCATCAAAGGAGGGATCACCGCTGCCTTTTCTCTCCTTGGTCTGCTTTATTTTTTATTCCTCGGTTTTATCATGAAAATGGGTAACCGGTTTAATATGTCGTCCGATACCTATAACGAAGAGCTTCCGTTGCAGGTTATGTCCTACATCTTCATGATCGGAGGAGTAATAGTTCTGTTGTTTCTGCTTTCCGGGATCCTGCAATTGGTTTCCGGTTATTATCTAAAACAGAAAGAATACCGCCTGTTCAGCTTTATCATCGGGATCATCGAAATACTGGAAGTACCCTATGGAACAATTTTGGGTCTCATGACCCTGATCGTTTTATCACGAGACTCGGTAAAAAGAAAGTATGAAAAAACCAATAAATCTATGGCATGATGAAATGATTAAACTTGTTTAAACATAAATCTATTACTTGGAGAAATCATGGATTTTACAGCCGTAAAGATAAGTCTGTTAACATTACTATTGGTAGGTATAGGGGCGGGATTGTTGGCCTGGTACTTTGGAGAATCCCGGATTGATTCCAATGCTACTATTCAGCTGCTCCCCGGTGATTTGAAATGGAATAAAAATCCCAATTTGCATGGGCTGGAGACTGCCCTTTTGGTTGGAAATCCTGATGCCCCGGAATCATATGCCGAACGGATCAAGCTGCCAGCCGGTTGCCGGCTGATTCCACATTCCCACCCTAACCAACCACGGATGGTAACGGTACTCTCCGGAACCCTGTACTTTGCTTTTGGGGAAAAGTTTGACGAATCAAAATTAACTGCCTTGCCAGCCGGCAGTTTCTTCACTGAACCGAAAGATCTACCGCACTATTCAATGACCAAGGAAGAAGTGATCCTGCAGTTGAATGCAATCGGCCCGGCCGGCACAACCTATGTTGAAACCAGGAGTGAATCGAAAGAGGAATAACATATACTATTCGTTCAGTACAAAAAGTAATTCAGACAATAAAATTATTGGCTGTTTCCCTGACATTCAGTATTCGGTTACAAATAATAAAATCATCGGTTATATTTTGACAGATATTTTAAATTCTCTTTATTAAAAATAGGAGAATATAGAAAATGAAGAGGAAATACCTGCTATTGGGCTTAGGAAAATTTACATCACTTTTTATTATTCTATATTCACTTTCAGAATGTGTTAAACCGTCCATCACTTCTCCTAATAATCAATCAACAGAAGGCTCTGGCTATCCCCGCTTGGCGATGTGGTGGCCTAGTACCTGGCAACAACCGGTCGAGCAGCTAGCACGTTATGACTGGATCGGTTTTGGCGCCTGGGATAATATCAACACCATCAATACTTTAAAAAACCGAAATCCGGATCAAAAACACTTCATGGATTACTCGATTACTGAAACTTCCTGGTCCTGGTGGCAGGATGAGAGACGAATCACCATGAAAAAGATACCGGCGGAGTGGTTCTTGACCCAGCGGGGAACTGTATTGGCACAAAATTTAGACAATACCCAGACAATTGTATGGGTAGAAGCTGTTGTCGATAACCATGGAAATCCGTTATTTGAAATTGATGACCGGATCGCCTGTGAATTTGAAACGATGAAAGTGACCAGCATAGATGTCGTCAATAACAACCTGACGGTGGAGCGGGGATTTCTTCGCCCGGCGGCTGCTCATTTATCCGGAGTCAGGATAGCTTCCCATATCACCTTCTGGCCTGGTAGTTGGGTAATGAATATGTCAACATTATGTCCGGAAGTGGATATTAATGATGGTAACGGCCCGCAAAACTGGATAGAATTCGCCAGTCGATACTGGGAAATCGAAAACCAGGAGCTGTGGGATGGTTACATTGTAGACCGTATCGAAGACAGTCAGGGCTGGTTGACAAACCGCTGGTGTCGCAACATTGATCCTGATTTTTCCAATCAGGAAGTAACAGACGATTATGCGGCATTTGACGCAGCTTGGTATGAGGGTTGTTCTGGTTTTCTGGAATCCCTCCGCTCAGTTTTTCCTGGAAAAGTACTTATTTCAAATACCTCTGGCGCTTATCATGAAGTTTTAAA
>MESS01000122.1:597-1360 GCA_001771055.1 Caldithrix sp. RBG_13_44_9 | reverse complement strand
CCTACCAGGAATGGGCAGATCGTGCGCTTGATGAAAATGGTTACATCAATGTCTCCAAATCCGGTTATACTCCAAATTACTCCCTCACCGAGACTTATGAGGACGAGGAAATGCCTGAGGATAGTCTGCAATACGATAATCCTTTTGAGCATCCTGCTTTCGTACCCAATTACCAGCGGATGCGTTATGGTCTGACCACCGCTCTCCTGGGTGACGGGTATTTCTCCTATGAGATCGGCACTAACGGACACGGAAGTCTGGGACTGATGTGGTTTGATGAGTATGATAATGCTGGTAAAGGGCAGGGATATCTTGGATTACCCAGAGAGAATGCGGTTATCATCATGACAGCCGGGGACGGAAACGTCTGGAAAAGGGCTTATGAAGGAGGCATCGTAATATGTAATCCGACCAATGCCGAGGTGACAATCCACCTGGGTAGCTGGTATAGTTTAATTGATGGTCAGCAGGTCCCCGAGATAAACACTGGCGAGAGGGTTGAGCAAGTTACCATTGGTCCACGGGACGGAAGAATTTTGATCAATTGATAAATGTAAATAAATTTCTACACTTACTTTTAAAAAATTTACTTTGCCTGGGAATTGCCGGATCATTTCAAAATAATTTCTTCCAAACTGCGTTTGGGCACATGATGTACTCCCTGTTCATCCCGCCAGTACTTGATATCACCATCATCCTTTACTTCCTCCAGTTTGACCTTTTCCCGCGGTTTACCCAAAGCAATCACCAGCAGGATATCCAG
>MESS01000122.1:0-502 GCA_001771055.1 Caldithrix sp. RBG_13_44_9 | reverse complement strand
TGCTCTGGGCAGCAATGCCATGATCACATAAAATAGTGGGGCTGATTCGGGTGTCCCCCAGGATGATGATATAGGCCGAAGGTCGTTCACCCTCTGCCGGGCCGGGCCAGTCCTTGAGATAGGCCGCCCACGACAGCAACGGAAAAATCCAGGAATTTTTATCAGCCTGAAAGGAGAGAATATAGCGCAAGGGCTGCTTATTTCCGGCCGAAGGTGAAAGTCGTGCTAAATTTATCAATTCCAACAGGGTTTCGCGAGGTATACTGGTATTTTGGTCAAAGCGGCGATAACTACGATTGGCAAGAATAAGGTCTTTCAGTTTCACAGGCAGGTCCTTTCCGAATTTTACAACCACACCCGAATGAAATTTATATCTGAGACAGCAGACAGGATTAATTTAGCAAAGGCGGAGAATAAATCAAATACGGCAAATTAATGCTAAATTCAACAACCATAAAGGTCGGTGACTACCATGTGTCTCCGCGCGAGATTTGTTTTGTTC
>MESS01000121.1:12506-12648 GCA_001771055.1 Caldithrix sp. RBG_13_44_9 | reverse complement strand
AAAACCTTATTTCTCAATAGTCCCTTTCGTAAAACTCATTTATTTTGGACAGCAATGATATTTTTTATAAAGGTAATTGTACAAATCTACTAATACAAAGAATCCCAGCCCCCCGATAATGGAAATTATATTTATAGTTAAA
>MESS01000121.1:10040-12418 GCA_001771055.1 Caldithrix sp. RBG_13_44_9 | reverse complement strand
TACCCAGGTAAAGCGATTGGAAAAAGGGAAACTCTTTCATCCAAAAGATACCGAGAATAACCGCTCCAATTAATTCGAAAGTAAAGGTATAGACCAGCACCTTAACAAAAAATTGTCCCAGCATATGATAACTCTGAGTCGCCAGGGATTCTTTGGCGATAAGGCTGGTTTTCCTTGATAATTTTATGCCCAGTAAATAACTGACCAAGATGACTAAAGTCATGTAGCCGATGCCGCCAATCTGGAAAATACCCATAAGAATGATCTGGCCAAATAGCGAGTAATAACTGCTGATATCAACTACGCTCAAGCCGGAGGTACTGATACCTGAGGCTGAGAGAAAGAGAGCATCAATAAATGATTGCCAGGCGCCTTTTGCCGAAGAAGCAGGAAGAGACAACAATACTGCTCCCAGGAAGGTGACGACCATATAACCCAGTACCAGAATTTGGTTGGGGGTTAATTTATTTTTTAACTTATCCATACTATAAAATTTGGCCAATCTTATACTGTATGGACAAGTCAAAAAAGTGTCAAAAAAACAGTACTCCGCAGTAAGATTTAGCGGGGAGTTATTCTGAATTTAAACGATACCCTATGGCTGGTTCGGTAATGATGTATTCTGGTCGGCTTGGATCAGGTTCAAGTTTATTTCGCAAATTGCTGATGGTCACCCGTAAAAGATGATCTGATCCTTCATATTCATCAGGATTAATATTCCATACATTTTTTAATATTTGCTTGTGAGTCATTACTTTTCCAGCATTTAATACAAGTATTTTCAGTAAGTCATATTCGGTGGGTGACAGCTCAATTTTATTTTTATTTAGCTGGACAATTCTTTTGGCCAGATCAATTTTTAATTTTCCAATTTTAAATACAGGTGTCTCTTCGACTCGAATGGTCCTTCGTAAAACCGCCCTGAGCCGGGCGTGAAGTTCATCGATTCCAAAAGGTTTGGTCAGATAGTCATCGGCACCTTTATCAAGGGCTTCAATCTTGTCCTGTTGCTCATCACGGACCGATAAAATAATTACGGGTATCTGACTGTATTTCCTGATATTTTCGATAACTTTTATACCGTCCATGTCAGGCAATCCAAGATCTAAGATGATTACATCTGGTCTAAAAGTGGTGATCGATTCCAGAGCTTCTTTGCCATTAACTGCTTCAGACACTTGATATCCATATGAGGTCAGAGAAACGGTAAGAAATTTCCTGATTGATTTCTCGTCGTCAACGATTAATAATCGTAGATTACTTTTTGTTTTATTGTTATCCATTTTCTATGAATTTTCCAAAGGAAGCAGTATCTTTATTACCGTGCCTCCAGGTTCACGATTTTCAGCCCAGATCTTTCCCTTATGAGATTCGATGATACCCCGGCAAACTGATAATCCCAGGCCTGTACCCTCATAGTTCTGTGGTCTTTTTATTCTATAAAACTTGTCGAATACATGATCCAGGTCGGCCACAGGAATACCGATTCCCTCATCAGAAATTTTAATTTCTACAACACCATCCTTTTTCTCTGCTGTAATGATAATTTCTTTGTTTGCCGGTGTGAATTTCGCTGCATTATCCAGGATGTTTTTTAAAACCTTCAGTATCAGGACAAAGTCAATCTCGATTTCCTGCAGCTCTGCGGCGATGTGAATGCTTATCTTATGATCTTTTAACACTTTATCCATCTGCTTTAGGGCAGTACCTATCAGATCCCTCAAATCGACTGCTTTTTTATTGATGTGCAGCGCTCCGGCTTCTACTCTGGCCATATTTAGAAGGTCACTCACCAATTGATTCAGTTTGGATGATTCCTCATAGGCAGTCTCCAGAAGAGAGTTTTGATTCATCCTGTTCATTTTTGAATTCTGCAATATGCTGCTCAAGGCTCCGGAAATAGTTGCCAGCGGTGTTCTCAAATCATGGGAGATGGAGTTTAAAAAAGCGGTGTGTAATTTTTCAGTCTGGCGCAAAAGTTCAGCCTGCTGAGCTTCTTCCAATAGTTTTAATCGCTCGATAGCAAATGAAATCTGGTAGGCAAAAGTCTCCAGTAGATGGTCAGATTTGGCTGGGACGGCCAGTTTTTTATCTCTAAAAATAACACCTAAAATCCCAAAGATATCACGAGTGGTCTTTAATGGAGTATAATAGGCATTGGCTTCTGGCTGAATCCTAGTATTACAACCGGTAGGGATTTTGTTTTGCATGGCCTGTAACAGTGCGGCATTGTCAGATTCATTTTGTATAAAATCGAGGCTTTTGGCAATGATTGTAATGTTTTCCTTATCCTTTAAGAATATGACGGCAGACGCATTAAAGGTATTATTTATATGACGGATTACGGTATCGGATAAGGAGTTCAGATTAATAACCTG
>MESS01000121.1:6228-9528 GCA_001771055.1 Caldithrix sp. RBG_13_44_9 | reverse complement strand
ATAGACTTAATATTTTAGATTTTTATTGTGTGGAAGGCTAAGCGCGGTATTTAAATCCGCAGGATGATCAAATAATAAAAAGTATGATTTTAAAAATCTTATATCTAAAATCTAAAATTTAAAATATTCATAAGTCTTCTCGCGGTTATTTGAATGAAATTTTGTGTTCCATTCCCACGAAAGCAGCCCCTATCGTCAGAGGTCCAACCCTTCCGATAAACATGGTAGATATTATATTGATCTGAGCCAGGCAGTGTAGTTTTAAAAGGCAAGAATTTTTATGCGGATTTATTTAAGATGGCGCGTATGCATTTTTCTAATTTCTTGATTCCATATGGTTTGGCGATAAAATAGTAGCCATTTCTGGTATTTACATCTTGGCTGGAGATTCGACTGTCGGTAAAGCCTGAACTTAGTAATATTTTAATTTCAGGATTAAGCTGGCGCAAATTTGCGGCCAGCTCTTCACCGCCCATTTCCGGCATGATGATATCCGATATCACCAGATCGATTTTATGAATCAATGAATTGCGCTGAACAATTTCCAGAGCTTTTACCCCATCCTCCGCTTCCACCACTTGATAGCCGAATTGTCTCAGGGCATTACTCATTAAGCTGCGGAGGTGAATATCATCTTCCACGAAGAGGATATTTTCACTTTGTGTCTGAAATTTGACGTCAGATTCGGTTTTTGATTCCGTGACGGTTTGTTCTTCAGTAGCCGGCCAATAAATTTTGAAAATTGAACCTTCACCAGGTTCACTTTTTACATAAATATTACCCTCGTTTTGTTTCACAATTCCATAGACGGTAGCTAAACCCAGCCCGGTTCCTTTTTCTGCCTTATTGGTCGAAAAAAATGGTTCAAAAATATGCCGTTTGGTCTCTTCGTCCATTCCTATGCCGGTATCCTGCACGGAAAAAACAATAAATTTTCCCGGGCGGCTGCCGGGGTATCTGGCAGTGAATTCATTATCCAGTATCTTTTCATCGGTAGTGATTTGAATTTTTTTAGGCTTATCCTTTCGCTTCTGGTCCTTGACCGCTCGCCCGGCATTTACCACCAGATTAACAAGAATCTGTTGAATCTGTACGGGATCAGCCTTGATTAAACTGAGATTATCTTTTAGTTCCATTTCAAACTGAATATCTTCAGAAATCAGGCGATTCAGCATGGCAAATAATTCAGTTACAATAGTGTTGATATTGATGACTTTAGGCTCAATCATCTGCTTTCTACTGAATGCCAGTAATTGCCGGATCAGATCTTCTGCCCGCTTCACGCCCTTCATCAGATTTTCGAGATCTTCATAATGTTTATGGGACGAATCCATGTCCATCATAATGATTTCAGCAAATCCGTTAATAATGGTCAGGATATTATTAAAGTCATGGGCAACACCACCTGCCAGAAGACCGATCGACTCCATTTTTTTAGCCTGAAATAATTGCTCTTCCAGTTGCCGTCGGTAGGTGACATCGTGTAAAATACCCTGGTAAGCAATAATATTATTATCTTTGTCAGTAAGGGTACTCGCCGTAACCATTACCACCAACTTTTTTCCTTTTTTATTTTTCAGGATTAACTCATAGTCTTTTATCTGACCTTTTTCTTCGATCGCCTTCCGGAATTTCTCTCTATCTGCTGGATTGAAATAAATATCTCTGCCGATATCAACCTTAAGTAATTCCTGAATTGAAAGATAACCGAACAGCTTGACTCCGGCAGGATTAATCTCGAAAAAACGACCCTCCGGCGAGGTAATGAAAACTACGTCATCAATTTCGGAAAATAAAGTCCGGAATTTCTGTTCTATATGCTCACGCGATTTTAATTGGTTGGACTGGCTTATGGCCCTGGCCAATATTGCAGTGCAGTTCTTTAACAAGTATTCGCTTTCTGGAGAAAACGACTTTTTTTCCTGCACCGCATCTAATCCGATAAATCCCAGACATTCATTATTAAATATCAAGGGAGCCATAAGAGAGGATTGGGTATTCTCGATCTGCATGATAGCTCTAATGGTGCTTGCTTTGGCCGGAAGTTTTTCAATGGAGGAGATATTTACCGGTGTCCCGCTCAAAATGGAATTTATCAACCAGGAAAAATCTTCGCTGTCCACCTGGTCATGCTGAGGAATTTTAGGCTTTATGCCATTTTTTTCAAATGAATGGATAAGATTAGTACGGGTATTATTATCTTCAAACAGATATATATAACAACGATCGACCTTGATGAATTCGGCGATCCTGGCAAGACTTTCTGTCATTGCCCCTTCGAATTCCTCGGGCAGGAAGGTAATAAAACGAAAGGAAAGGGAAAGTAAAAACTGTTCAGTTTCCTGCTGTTTTATTTCTGTTTTTTTAGTGACCAAAACATCCTCGGTTCAGAATTACTCGCTTGCCAATTGATTCATCCCTTATCTCAATCGCGTCCTTATTTCCTTACCTTTGACTGCGGCTTCCTATATATTTGTACTTGCCTTTTTCTCTTCTAATTCAAGAAAATTCCTGCAGCGTATTATCGCTGCAAGATCATTTTCATAGAATGGTTAATATATTCAGTCTTGAATTGCAGAAAGTAAATTCCGCTGGCCGCTTTCTCCTTGGAACCAGTTGTACCATCCCAGCTTACCTGGAAGTAACCTGCTTCCTTTAAATCGTCAGACAGCAGGATTTTTACCAGCCTGCCCAGGATATCAAAAATTTTAATGGTGACCCGTTCCGGTCCTGGCAACCGAAATTCAATGGTGGTTTCTGGATTAAAAGGATTGGGATAGTTCTGAGATAAGCTGAAGGTTGTGGGGATACCCATAAATCCGGCTGTAGCCTGGGAAAGATAATCCGATTTTCCCACCAGTAGTTGGTATTTTTCCTGTTTAGCGCTGGTTCTAATGGTCTCCTGACCATAATTGATCCGGGTATCGGTCGAGATGATCGTCCAGTCATATTCCGGCGGAAGATTTTCAGGATGAGCCTGAATTATTTTTTCCCCGTCCATATTACAGTTCAACTGAAAATCGAAAGTGTATCCATTTTCCCCAATTTTTCGAAAATCGGTCGAAAAACGCTGCTGCTCACTCCCGCATGAGAAGAATATTTGGATATAATTGCCAATTGGAGGTGGTTCAGGCTGGTTGTATATATCAATATTTGCGGCCGATGCAGAATGCGCCCTGGCATAATTGTATTGGTCATGGAAATTGTTTGCTTGTCCAGATATCTGAATTTGCCAACCATCGCCGGGAATGAAGGCACTCAATTTTGGTACAGGACTTCCAGCGATGATCTCTACGGGAG
>MESS01000121.1:3574-6180 GCA_001771055.1 Caldithrix sp. RBG_13_44_9 | reverse complement strand
AAGGCTCCAGGATAGATGAAAAGGGCCAATCCGATCCATCATAGAATCGAAGTGTCAGACTGTCAGTCACTTCAGCCCAGTCCACCGCAAAGGCGAAGGGAGTGGCGATCATATTCCAGCCTTTCTGCAAGATCAGGGGAAAATCGCCATTGGTCAACAGCGACTGCCCGTTAGAAACATCCAGGATGGTCGGTTCTCTGGTGACCAGCCATAATGCTTTTCCTTGAGTTAGGGTGGTATCCAGATCGACAACCTCAGTATAATCAGAACCATTGACACAATCGAACAGACGATATCTGGTGTTATCATATGCCCCCAGATTATCCGCGAAAAGGTCACTCAACAGTTGATTCCCGGTGGAGAATGGTATGGAGATCATTTGATAGATTTCTCTCGGAGTTGCTGAGGGAAATTGAATAAATGGGATATTCACCTGCTTTGAAATTGGGCTTTCAATCGTATACTCCGGGTATGAAGTAAATGTCCATCCATGCCAGACCGTCATATAATATTCCAGACCACGTTCGGTGATATGGGTATTGTCAATTTCTGCCTGCCAGTGATTGTTGTCAACTTTGCTGATGGGTAAAGGCAGAAATTCTTTTTGTCCCCCTTGTCGGATGAATAAAAGGGCTGAATCTACCGTCGAAACGGTGGAGATGATAAATCCCACAAAGCCGGCTTGCCCTTTGATAAAAGGATTGCTGGTATTATTCGGATCTTCGACAATGGTAGCAGGTGTGGGATCATAAGAAATACCGGAAAGGGAAATATTCCGGGCCGGATTCAGCGGATCATTACCATAAATTTGCAATTCAGCAAACTTTCTTCCGAATTGAGTTGGCCGGAAGGTGATGGATATTTTCTTGGAATCCTCGGGAGTAATGGTTAGATCTGCCAAGGGGCCGTTGAACAGAAATGATTCGGGATTTGTGCCAGTAATCCTCAAACTATCATGGTAAATAATTAAATTCGCCAAGCCAGTGTTGTACAAAGTGACATTTTGCAGTGAATCTGAATTATTGGGAATCCAGCCGAAGTCCAATTCCGAGGTAGATAACAGAAGTTCGGGGGCAATTCCTGTGCCGCTCAAGGCGATGTAGATCTCCTCCAGGTATGGATCATTGGAGTGAATTTCCAGCCAGCCATTCCGAGGACCGGTTTCGACTGGTTTGAAACGGACTGCCAATAACTTGAAAGAGGATGGTTCTACTATCAATGGAAGGGAGATAGCTGTATCTGCCAGCATGAATGCCAGGGCTCCTGCACTTACTTGCTCAATGTTCAATTCAGAGATCAAGAGGGTATCGTTCCCATCGTTACTGATGGTAAGAGTGAGCAAGCTGTCGGATTGAACCGGTAGTGTCCCAAAATATAAATTTTCTCGGTTAATTTTAATGACTGGTCCCAAGCCCGTTCCGGATAGCGGAACAGGTGTACGTTGTTGCTGAGGGTCATTGCTTAAAATGATGAGTGAATCCAGAAAAAGTTGTGAAGAGTCCGGTTTAAAACTTATCAGTAAGCTATCCCATGAAGAATCCGGAGGGATTATTAAAATGGAGGTGCTTACTGAGTAAACCGGGTTTGTCGGAGGAATTACCTTCACCCGCAAGCTGTCACTTCCGGTATTCAGTAAAAGAAGAGTGGCGGTGACGGAATCTCTCAGAGGAACATAATTGAAATTAATTTGTGGATTAAAAATAGTCATCTTTGATACAACACCCTCCCCGTTAAAGGGAATAAAAACCTCGCCAAAGGACTGGGTGTGAAAATTTAAAATGGTGTTGAAAACTGCCTCGGAATCTGGCGTGAAGTAAACGGTTAGCTCAGTACTGTTGGCAGTAGGGAGATAAAAAAATTGGAGACTGCTGCTAAAAATAGCTGATTCATTTCCGCTAAAAGAGATATCTGAAACGGTTATACCTACTTCCCGATAATTGAAAATTTGACAAACTACTGATTGGGTGCTGTCTATTGTTACTATTCCAAAGTCATACTGTTGAGGAATAATATAGAGGGGGGGATACCAGCCGTTTGCCTCTGGACCACCATAAGCACCCATATCGTTGCGTTCACTACCTTTGGAAGGAGGAAAATATTTATCGTTATAAGTGACCTGGGGATCACCCGCGTCAATGCAAGGAGATTGATCCGACAGGATATATTCGAAATGATTATTGAATTCCGGGAGAAGGTTAATATTACCCATACCGGGAATAACCGTTCCTCCTTGAATATCAGAATAGGTAATATCCGGATTCAAGTTGTTAGTAACTATCCCGATTGAATTGTAGTAAATGATTGAATTTTTGACAGTTATTCCAATGTTTCCTGCATCAACTCCAGCACCTATATTGTCTGCTACTACGATATTGTTTAATGCGATCTGGTCGTTAGCATCGCTGGAAAATATTCCGGCGTCGTCGTTACTGGAAATTATGCAATTTGAGACCGTGAGCTGGCAGGCATCCAGGAATAATCCGTTTGTGAGATTATTGTGAATTATACAGTGTTTCAAGCCAATAGCTGTATCCTTTATCACCAGACCGTTACCAACATTATGGGCAATCCGGCAATTAGAGATGGTGGGAGTGGCACCTTCAATC
>MESS01000121.1:1688-3439 GCA_001771055.1 Caldithrix sp. RBG_13_44_9 | reverse complement strand
TAAAAACCGTCTGCCTTGAAATAATTTTTAATTTCAAATTTCCAGTTGCCGTTAAATTGAACACTGACGCCCGGATTTATCGTCAAAAATTCAATTACCAAGTCACCGGTAATGATGTAGGGCGAATTTTCTTTGCTCCATTCATCCCCGTTTATCGTACCGCCCGGAATAATGGTTTGGGCCATTTGAGAGGTACTGAGTAAGGTTAACAAAAGTAAAACTAAACCAACTTTCATAAGTTATCCAACCATTTTTATGGAAAATTGGGAGGTTCTGGCAAAGGTTCGGATTTATTTTCATTCCCACCTTCCCTGCCGGTTGCAGCCACAACGATGATTGCGGCAGCAGCCACGCCACCAGCGCCAATAATAAGCCATTTTTTAAGTTGTGAACCAGAAGTCTTGGTCTTTTCTGCTAATTGAGATTGTTCCAATTTCAACACCGCTATTAAATTGACAAAGTTTGGTGTTTCCTCTTCAATAGTGGGTTCATAATCGGGGTCTAAGGTTAAGAGGTTTCTGGCATTTTCTTTAGCCTGAACTGAGTCACCTTGAACCAGATTAATTCGCGCCAGGATTTTATAGGCTCTAATCTGGTCGTCCTTCAAAGCTGGCTTTTCCTGCAGGTAACTATTTACCAATTCTTTAGCTTTATCGAATTCGCCGTTGTAATAGAATTTTTCTATCGATTCCAGCAGTTGGTTACCTGAAGACTGTTGAGCCGTGGCAAGGTCAGGTTCTTGACTTAAAACAAAACTACTGCATAACATAGATAAAGAAGCAGCCGCAATAACTAGAAAGATTAAATCTGGCCGATGGTTATTGGTCCGATGTTTCATTTTCTGAAGTCTCTAGAAATATATAAGTTATAATTAACTTTTCTTAGTTATGCTTGAATTTATAATCCTCTACTGATTTATCTCAGCAGGAGTTTCCATTTTTCTAAAGACGAATTTCTGGGGTGTATCAAATTTTGCGTCAACCAAAATTTCTCGATTTCCTTCCTGATTCACATACCCATCCATCTTTACCGCTAAGCGATGTAACCCAGTTCGCAATAGGATTTCTACTGGAGTAGTTTTTCCAACAGGCTGATCATCCAGAAAAATCTCTCCAGCCAAGTGATTTCCAATTTCATCAAAAGCCCATATCTGAACGGGTATTTTCAGGTTAAAGTCAACCACAATATCATTGTGACTATCCGATTCAATCAATAGAATTTTTTCCCATTTTCCCAGAGTGGGATGGATCACCTTTATTTTATAATCATCCACCGGCAACTCTATTTCATATTTCAAATCGGTGGCCTCCTTTTGTAAGTGATCATTAAGGTAAATAGTACCCCACGGTTTCACCTGAATGGTCAACATCCCCTTTAGTTGAAATAGTTTAATGGAAATTTCACTTATTTCGTCCGGCTTTATTTCAAGATCTGTTCGATAAGAAGAATACCCCCTTTTAACTGCCTCAAGAGAGTATTTACCCACCGGAAGCTGAGACTGGGCATAAGGGGTCTTATTTCCAGGTATAGGTTTACCGTCCAGCCTTACAAGAATAGATTCTGGAACTGTCCTGACCAGCAATCCTCCTGTAAATGGAGTGAGAGTAGCAGTAATTGTTTGATTATTTTTTTCGCTTAACACCAGTTGGGTGGAATAAATCCTAAATCCGGCTTTTTGAATCTTTAAAGAGTACTGGCCGGGCGGAAGATCGGATATTGTAGTGGGTGTCTGCCCCCGATATCTTTCATTT
>MESS01000121.1:147-1649 GCA_001771055.1 Caldithrix sp. RBG_13_44_9 | reverse complement strand
ACGGCTGCCGGAGAGGAGACTATCCGACGTTTTGTTCTAGCTGCCGGTGTTAAATTTCTGCTTGTTCCAGCCATATTCCGACCGTTCTTCAGGGAAAAAGAAAGTTTATGACTATTACCGGGATTAAAAAAAATGGTGGTATCAACCGCCTGATAGTCGGCATTAACCAGACGCAGGTTGTACTCTCCTGAAGAAATCTGGAAATTTAAAAGTGGACTCTGGCCAATGGAGTCGCCATTTAGATATACAATGGCAGACTCGGGTGCGGTAGTTATTGTTAAACCGCTGATAAGGGATTTGTCTGTATTTTCGCTTTCAGATTTTGACGAGTACAGGGAAAAGAACAGGATGAGCAGAAAGAAGATACCCAGACCCCCGAAGATTATTCCTACAGGAAGCCAAGCCCGGCGGATGGATCTCTCCTCTTGCGTTGTTAGAATAGCCCTGGCTCCAGCTGCTAATTTTTTTAAAAAAGAGAGCGGGAGGAAAAACCTTTTATCTTTGAAAACCTTTTTTGCACCTGTCTGAACATATTGTGCTTCAAAATCCAGCACTTGACGGAGCATCTCATCAGTTGTCTGATATCGGCTATCGGGATTTTTGGCAATGGATTTCATCACGATTGCTTCTAATTCGGCAGGAATTTCCGGATTAAGCGATGTGGGTTTTTCAAATTCTTTGCGGACAATGGTTTCCCGAATATCGAAATCAGAATTCATGTCCTTAAAAGGAACACTACCTGTAATCATTTCATAGAAAGTCATCCCCACCGAATATATATCACTGCGTTTATCGGTGAACGCAAATCCTTTTACATGTTCAGGTGACATATAATAAAGCGTGCCTCCGCTGGCGACGGTCAGGGTATGGCTGAGAACCGATTGATCTTTGGCCAATCCGAAATCAGTAATTTTAACCATTCCGTCCGGAGTAAGCATGATATTATTCGGTTTAATATCGCGATGGACGATTCCGGCTTTGTGGGCATGGCCAATGGCAGTGAGCATCTGCTTGAGGATAGGCAGGGCGTCTTGCCAATGGAAAGCACCATCATTTTTGATCTTTTCAAGCAGGTTCACACCCTCTACATACTCCATAACAATGAACCACTGATCATTATAGCATCGGAGGTCATAAATACGGACAATATTGGGATCTTCAAATCGGGCAAGAGCTTTGGCTTCGGTTTGAAAACGACGAATGAAATTCTCATTCATCATTTGACCGGGGGCAATCATTTTAAGAGCAAACAGCTTATCCAGTTTGATGTGGATTGCTTTATAAACTACCCCCATTCCGCCGATGCCGAGATTTTCTAAAATGCGATAATTGTCAATTACCCTGCCAATAAAATTAGATGCCATATCGTCCTGATGATTTCTCAAACGATTAAAATTAAAATACCCACTATCTTTTTGTTTTATCGACAATTTTAAGCTTAAGTTTATTGTTTTTATATATTTTCTGAGAAAAAAGTCGACCAGGAAAAAGACATAAATACC
>MESS01000121.1:0-93 GCA_001771055.1 Caldithrix sp. RBG_13_44_9 | reverse complement strand
ATCTGCCTGTTTTCTGATGTCGAAATAATGTTATTTTAACAATTAATTTCTACTGATTTAAAATTCCTGACGTAAACAGCCAGGTTGCACCAG
>MESS01000120.1:7400-13939 GCA_001771055.1 Caldithrix sp. RBG_13_44_9 | reverse complement strand
TCATATCCCGGATTTCAACTCCCAGCGAAAGAAGCGCTTTATAGATAAGTTCACGTTCCGCCTGTTCGACCGTCGTGTGAACCGGAACCGGTAGAGATGAGGATAATTCCGGAATATCCTGATAGTCTTTCAGGTGTTCCCGTACCAAATGGATATCCGCAATTTTCCCGGCGGACAAAACGATCATGGATTCGACAAAATTTTTTAATTCCCGGACATTTCCGGACCAGGAGTAATTCTCAATCACCCGCATAGCTTCATCACTGAAGCCTTTGAACTGGAATGAATTATTTTGCAAAGCTTCTTTTACAAAATGATCCAACAATAAGGGAATATCTTCCCGACGTTCCCTGAGAGGGGGGACATGAATGGTAATGGCTTTCAGGCGGTAGTAAAGATCCTTGCGGAAATACCGGGTATGTACCATTTTTGATAAATCCCGGTTGGTGGCAGCAATAATCCTAACATCCACTTTACGCAATTCACCGCTGCCCACCCGCATGAACTCACCGCTCTCGAGTACCCGCAACAGCTTTACCTGGGTCTGCGGCGGGGTTTCCCCTATTTCATCCAGAAAAATAGTTCCCCCGTCAGCCAATTCGAAGTAGCCCTTTTTGGTGGCGATGGCGCCGGTAAAGGAACCTTTTTCATGTCCAAATAATTCACTCTCCAACAGGCCTTCTGGAATTGCGCCACAATTCACTGAAATCATCTGGTGGTCTTTTCTGGGACTCAGCACATGAACTGCCTTGGCTACCACTTCTTTGCCGACTCCACTTTCACCAGTGATCAATACCGAAATATTGGTGGGAGCAACCGACATTACCAGTTCAATTACTTCCCGGATATTCTCCGAATCACCGATAATATTGATCTGTTCTTGTATTTTTCTATATTTGTTCAGTACTGACATTTACACCTCGTATAAGCAAAGGAAAAATACTGGGATATTCCAATAAAATCAAGCAGTTATTACTAACTTCGCTGATTGGGTTTCTTGTACTGTCTTGTAAATTTAACTAATTTATTTCTCACAAAACAGTTCCCCTTTTTTAAAAATTTTTCTCCCGGAATCACCATCAGCTTTAACGCTTCTATAACAGGCAGAAAAAGCAGGAGAACAGTCAATCTGAACATCAGGATTACAATTAAAATAATCAGTAATTCAATTAAAGTAAAATCGTCCCTTATCCGATACTGATATTAGGCTAAAATTATATTTTTTTCATAGGCGTAAATTAAACCAGTAACCGACGAACATTTCAGGACACCCTGACCGATATGAGTGTTGAAGGATTTATACTACTTGATGAGAAACTCGGGATAGAATTGTACGATCAGCAAATTTTCGATTTTTTTTTAATTCCGGCCGTGAAAGATCCCCTGGAAAAAGTCCAGCAAATTATCCTTAACCACACTGACCTGAATCACCGGATTCAGCGGCTGTTAACTTCCAAAGGAAAGCAAAACATCGACCACTTTATTCTGAATTCCGATAAAACTTTGAAAGAGCCAATCCAGGTAACTGCTTTCATCACTGGGGAAGTTGCCGGAAATCGCAGGATACTCACTTATTTCTCAAAAATTTCCGATAAGGTGGATCCCTACACCCCCAGTATGCGAAGTCTGAAATATAATGTGATCAGCAAATTGGCTCCCAGCATCGCCCATGAGATCAGAAATCCTCTGAGTTCCCTGGCGATTCACACTGAAATTCTGGACAATATGCTGCCCACTCTCAGTCTTCAGACCGAACAATTTCAGAGAATAAAAAAATCAATCACGGTTTTGCAGTCCGAAATTGAACGGATCACCAGAATTATCGATCACTTTTTCAAACTGGCCCGACCCGGAGCCAAAGAGTCATCCTATGAAGATATTAACAGCATCCTGCGAGAATCGTTCGAACTGATCAAACCCCAGTGTTATGAACAGGGAATTAAGATTGAATTAAATCTGGAGAAGAGTGTCCCCTTTGTTTATCTCAATCGCGACGAACTCATGCAGGTTTTACTTAATATCATGATTAATGCGATTGAGTCCATGCCCCGGGGAGGGGTATTGACCATCATTTCAAAAAAACTGAAAAATAAAAGTTTGATTATTATTCAGGATGATGGTCAGGGCATTCCCCCGAATGATTTGAAAAAAATTTTTACCCGCAAATTCAGCAGTAAGGACAATGGGAGTGGTATCAGCCTGGTTCTTGCCAGGCAACTAATTGAAAAAATGGGCGGAAAAATTACTGCGCAATCTGATCCGTATTTAGGAACATTCTTTACCATCGAACTTCCCCAGGCCAGTAAATTTTAAGGATGAATCGGTATGGAAAAAAATCGCATATTGATCATTGATGATGACGATAATCTCAGGGATGGGCTGATCAATTTACTCAACCTGCAGGGGTATGAAGCCAGTGGGGCATCTGATGGCAAGATTGCTCTGGAGATCCTGGAGAACCAAATTTTTGATCTGATCATCACCGACTATAAAATGCAGGATGTTGATGGAATGCATTTTCTCAGAACCGTTAACCATCAGTTCCCTTCTTTGAAAGTAATCATGATAACCGGTTTTGGTTCAATTGAGCATGCGGTAGAGGCTATGCAGGCGGGAGCATTGAATTATATATCCAAACCAGTCATCCCCCAGAAACTATTACAGATCGTGGAAGATTCCCTGTCTACAACCAATAAGGACCTGATCCAAAAACTCAATGGTAAAACTCTGGACAAAATGCGGCATTTTCAGGAAATGGTCGGTTTAAGTAAACCGATTCAAGAGGTTTACCGGAAAATTCAAGAAGTAGCGCCCACGGATATTCCGGTGTTGATTCTGGGTGAAAGCGGCACCGGCAAAGAATTGGTGGCAAAGGCTATTCACGATCTCTCGTCTCGAAATAAAGGTACTTTTGTAGCAGTGAATACCGGTGGTATTCCCAAAGATCTAATTGCCAGTGAGTTATTCGGGCATCTCAAAGGTGCTTTTACCGGTGCCATTTCTGACAAGAAGGGAAAATTTGAGGAAGCTCATGAGGGTACGTTGTTTTTGGATGAAATCAGCACCATGAGCGTTCCGGTTCAAATCTCTTTATTACGGGTATTGGAAACCAATGTTATTGAAAGGGTCGGAAGCAACAAACCCATCAAGGTGAATGTCCGGATCATCTGTGCCAGCAATGAGGATCTGCAAGAACTTATCCGGCAGCAAAAATTCCGGGAAGACCTTTATTATCGTTTGAATGTATTTAATATTGAGTTACCGCCGCTGCGAAAGCGAAAACAGGATATTCCTTATCTGGTCAAATATTTTCGTTCACTGTTTAATTTAGAATTAAACAAAAATATCAAAGAAATCAGCGCAGATGCTCTGCATATTCTAAAAGAATACAGTTGGCCCGGCAATATTCGGGAATTACGGAATGTTCTGCTTCGGGCGGTACTATCCGCCGAAGAGATACTGGAAGTGAAGCACCTGCCGTTGGAGTTGACCCAGAACAGGATTGGATCGGACATGATTACCTTTCGTGCCGGAACTCCATTATCAGAAGTGGAAAAAGTAATGATATTACAAACTCTAAATGCAGTAAACGGCAATAAATTAAAGGCCGCTGAGATTCTGGGAATTACCCGCAGATCGCTTTATAATAAGCTTGAAGCCTACCAAATTAACAATAAAGAGCTGTAAAATAACTTCACAGTTTTAGCAGATTACCGGGTTCTCCCCTTCATTTATGCCAATAAAATGGCCTTTGGAAAAAAAGTAATATATGGCAAATTTTTTGCATTGTTACTTTCAGGAAATTTTGCCAAGGAGATAAAATGAAGAGAATATTATTGGCGGATGACGATAAAAGTTTAAATCGCAGCGTTGATATCCTGCTCACTTTAGAAGGGTATCAAACCATGTCGGTTTATAATGGTGAAGAAGCACTACAGAAATTACTGCAGCAGAAATTTGATTTGCTCATTACTGATCTGATTATGCCAAAACTGGATGGCATTGAACTGATCACAAAGATCAGGAAGCTTAATGCTGATCTTCCAATAATGGTTATCTCCGGCCAGTTGAATAATCGGTTAATCCAATTATTGAAAAAACGGGAGATTCATTTCATACTTCCCAAACCTATCAATCCGGCTCGTTTTCGTAAAATGGTTCATAAAGCGGTTCAGGAACCGGGACAAAATTAATTGTCCGGAAGCAAAAAATCTTTGCATTATCTGATTACCGTCATCCCGACAACATTCAAAAATACCCTGAACATGTCATCGCTAATTGCCAGGAATGAAATAAAATATAAAATAAAAGTAGAGGCTGACCAGCAGGGAAACCGTGACTACCAGGACAGTTCCAATTCCGACCATTGTTTTAATGGGAATATAGCGGGTTCCAAAAACAATTGCGTTGGGAGGAGTGGAGACTGGCAGCATAAATGCACAAGAGCTGGCAATAGTGACCGGGAGCATCAAAAAAAGAGGATTGAAATGGATGGTTGTTGCCAGGACCGCAGTGATGGGAAGCAGGGTGGTAGCCACCGAAGTATTGGAGGTGAATTCAGTGAAGATGGTAGCGGAAACGGTCAATAAATAAAGAACCAGCCAGGGAGAAAGATTATCTAAAAATTGCAGTTTAGAACCGATAAATTCGACCAATCCGCTTTGTTGAATTCCTTCGGCCAGGGCAAAGCCACCGCCAAACAGCAACAAAATATCCCAGGGAATCTGAAAAATATTCTGCAATCTCAGCAGTGGTATTCTCTCTGAATTATGCGGGACATGTAGAATAAATAATAAAATGGACATCCCCATAGCAATAGTGCTATCCTGGATGTAGTCTTACAATCCCAGCAAAGCAGGCCAGCCTGGAAAAGTGATAAATTCCAGATCAATTTCGGAACGGGATATCCACATGACGGCAGTAAGCAAAAAAATCCCCAGCACCCATTTTTGCGGAACATTCAGAGATCCTAATTCCCGATATTTTTCACGAAAGTGATCCCTGGACTGGGTAAGTGGTAGGTCCTTCTTTCTCAAAACAATAAATCCTAAATAGTACCATACGGTTATAAGCAGAATTGTGCTTAAGGGAGTCAGGTAAAGCATCCATTGAGAAAATGAAAGCAGCGGTGAATCCGGAAAAAATTTGGCATAGATACCAAGGAAAATGATGTTCGGGGGTGTTCCTACCGGGGTGGCTATTCCCCCGATACTGCTGCCATAGGCTATAGCTAATAATAACACCGCAGCGAATTTAAAGGGACCATTTTAAAACCGACCAGTGTTTTCTTCCAACTGGTGAATTAAAGCCAGGGATATGGGCAACAGCATCAGTACGGTAGCAGTATTGCTAAGCCACATCGAGATCATTCCAGAGGATAGCATCAAGGCCCACAGGATTTTTCTGGGGTTATTTCCCAGGAGGGAGAGAGTGAAAAGCGCAAACCGTCTATGGAGTTGCCATTCCTGCAGGGCTATAGAAATCAGGAATCCCCCGAAGAATAGAAATATCAGATGGTCAGTATAGTTTGGGGCTACTTTGGATGTGGGCATGATTCTCAATAAAGGATAAAGAATCAGCGGTAACAAAGCGGTTATTCCCAGCGGAATTGGTTCGGTAATCCACCAGATGACCATTAACAGAACGATGGCCAGCATGTGTTGGGCAGAAGCTGGCCGGGATGCTGACAGAGGATAAATTAATACCAGAACAAATGCTGATATTCCGATCCAAAATCCCCAGATTGGTGGAAAGATTTTCACGGATAAACGCTGCATCTGTCTAAGCGCTCTTACTTTTTTGCTAATTTTAAAAATAATCTGGTAAAAATCGACTACATTTTATTTTCCATCATATTCAGTAAAATAATAATAAATTGAAACTTTATATTTTTTCGGACGTCTTACTATCTCGATTTTCGACTATTTATGAATATAGTCGAAATTATTATAGTCCAAAGTCAGGAAAGAATATGAATCATTTGAGCAATGATATACCTAAAAGAGCATCCATCAAAGGGGCAGCTAAACAGCTATTTTTTCGGTTTGGCCTGAGCAAAACCTCCATGGATGATATCGCCCGTCAGTGCAATCTGGCTAAACCCAGCCTCTATTACTATTATCCCAGCAAAGAATCGATTTTCAATGAGATTGTCATCGATGAGGCCCGGGGATTTATAGACCGGGTGGAAAAAAAAATACCCGGTCAGCTGCCGGCGGATGAAAAAATCGCCTTCTTCTTGACCACTCTTTATCAGGATCTAAAAAAATATTCCAAAGAGTTAGCTCATTTGCCCGAACTATTATATGAATCCTATCCCCATGGCAAACCAATTGTTGAAAAAATTAATGAATTATTCAGTGCAAAACTGCGTCCTTTACTGCTCGAAGGTAAAAAGCAGAAAATTCTGGAAATCAGTGACCTAGAATTCACCCTATCTGCTTTGGTCATCATGACCGATTTTTTAAATCTCGACTGGATGAGGCGGGTCGGAGAAAATGACCGCGATAAAATAATCGAGCGAGTTATTGAAATACTAC
>MESS01000120.1:1230-7326 GCA_001771055.1 Caldithrix sp. RBG_13_44_9 | reverse complement strand
CAAATTAGTATTCGGTATAGAATATAATCTGCAGGTTATTTTAGAACTGGCAGAAAAAAACAATAAAGATATCAAACTGGCCCGCTCCAACCTGCAATATGCCGGAGCCTTGAAGAAGGAAGCATTATCACAGGCACTACCACAGATTAATGCAGAATTACGCTATAACCGTAATTTCCTGCAAAATAAATTTTTCTTCACCGTCACCGATTCTACTGGCCAGGAGCGGACAGAAAGTTTTACAGCATCCTTTGACAATGCTTATCAGTTCAATACCACTTTAAACCAGACCCTTTTCAGCTTCGGAAAGATCGGTAACGCCATCAAGGCGGCCAATTATTTTAAACAATACAGTCAATTCCAGTACAGTGCAGATTACCAGGCGATTATAACCAGAATCAAGAAGGCATTTTATCTGGCATTGCTGCAGCAGAAGGTTTGGGAAGTAGCCATTCAATCCCAAGCAAGTGCTTATGACAACTACGAAAATATTAAACTTAGATTCGAGAGTGGTACGGTGTCAGAATTTGATCTGCTGCAGGCAGAGACCCGCTGGCAAAATACCATCCCGGCTAATACCTTGGCTCGTAAAAATTATGAAGTGGCCCTTAACAATCTCAAAGCTTTAGTAGACATCCCCTTACGCGAAGAAATTACCCTGGTAGGTGGACTTCAAACCTTTCCACCCCTGCCCGATTCGCTGGAATATAAAATAGTATTTGACCAGCGGCCGGATTATAATGTTTTGTTATGGGAGAAAAAACTTCAGGACAAACGGGTGGCAGTCGAAAGGTCCAATTATTATCCCACACTTTACGGGAATCTAGGCTATATTTATAATGCCAGTTCAAATGAATTCAAATTGGACAACGAAAATGATAATGTCCTTTTAGGTTTATCTTTAAATATTCCCATCTTTACCGGCCTGTATACTTCTGCTCAAGTACAAAAAGCCAGGATTGATGTGGAAAAAGTAAAGACTCGCATAAGCAAGGCGAATGATGAAATTCGGGTTGAACTAAAGAATATTTATCTGCGCCTGCAGGAATCCCGCCAGCGGATCGATGCCGCTTCGAAAAGTATCAACACCGCCCAGCGGGCATTTGAGATTGCCGAGACCAGAGTACAAATTGGTCTGGCCACCCAGTTAGAATTCCGGGAAAGCCGGGTGGATCTGGATCGCGCACAATTGAGCTACTATATCGCAATATATGATTATCTTGAAGCCTATTTTGACTGGCAGCAAGCTACTGGTACAGTAAATAACTCAGGTATTTAATCTTTCAAAAGGATTCAAAGGTGAATCCTTAATCATACATTTATTGGAGGAAAAATGAAAAAGTATTGGTTGTTCATATTAACGCTAGTTACTGGATTGACCTTTATTAACTGTTCTGGTGATGGAGCAGCCAGTCAACAGGATACTCAAAGTAAAGGCATTCCAGTAAAAACCATGTTACTAAAACCACGGCCGTTTTCAGAATACCTGAAATTGACCGGAACAGTAGAAGCTCGGAACCGGATCAATCTGGTAGCAGAAGAATCCGGTAATCTGCGCAAGATCATCAAAGATAAGGGTAGTCTGGTCAAGGCTGGCGACACTCTGGCTATTATCGAGAATAAGATCATTGAAGCCAGTTATAATGAATCACGGGCTGCTCTAAACCAGGCAGAATTGGATCACAGCAGTAAAAAAATTCTCTATGAGAAACGAGCCATCTCGGAAAATGAATATCTGGTTGCCAAATATGGTTTAGAGCGGGCGACGGCTTCTTATGAACTTAACAAATCCCGCCTTTCGAAACTCTATCTTACTGCTCCGTATAGCGGATATGTCAATAACCGTCTATATGATCTGGGAGCTTATACTCTACCAATGACTCCAATTTTTGATTTCATCGATAATGCTTATATGAAAATTACCACGGGGGTGGCTGAGCGTTTTGTCAATGATATAAAAATCGGCACACCCGCAGAAATCAGCTTCGACGCTTTTCCCGAACTGAACCTACAAAGCGAAGTTTCCTACATCAATCGCAGTATTGATCCAGCCAGCCGTACATTTCAAGTCGAAATCAGAATTCCCAATCCAGAGCGAAAATTGGCGCCGCAAATGATTGCCAATGTAAAATTATTAAGACGCTCTTATGATGATGACCTGGTCATTCCATTAGATACGGTCATAGAATCAGAGAACGGACGTTTTGTTTTTATTGCTTCCGATGATGAAAAAGCAATCCGGGTCGCAA
Organism: Caldithrix sp. RBG_13_44_9; assembly: GCA_001771055.1. Taxonomy (GTDB): domain Bacteria; phylum Calditrichota; class Calditrichia; order RBG-13-44-9; family RBG-13-44-9; genus RQOF01. The sequence goes on along the minus strand of MESS01000120.1, from coordinate 5,077 downwards.
TAGATTTTTTAGCAATCTATGAAGACAGTGTTCTGGTGCATGGATTGCAAACCAATCAACGATTAATTATTACCGGTCAACAGGAGCTGACCGAGGGAGATCAGCTGCTGATTCAAAAGGATTGAATTGATAATCCAACAGCTATTAATCGCTGAATTACTATGTTAAATGAGAGGACTTTATGAAATTAATAAATTGGTGTATTGATAATAAAGCCAGCATGTCGGTATTATTGTTTATTATTACCATCGCAGGATTGGTTTCCTATGTAATCCTTCCAGTAGAATCTTTTCCCCAGATCAAACAGCCAGTGGTAATTGTAGCAGTTCCCTACCTCGGGGTTGCTCCAGGGGATATGGAGACACTGGTGGCTCAACCTATAGAGAACAAACTGCAAGAAATCACAAAAATCAAAAAAATGACCTCCAATAGTAATGAAGGTATTGCCAGCATCACGGTTGAATTCGAAAGTGATATTGATATCGACGAAGCAGTACGAAAGGTGAGAGAAAAGGTTGATCAGGCCAAAGCTGACCTGCCGGAGGACATCGAGGAACCGATTATCCAGGAAATTAATTTTGAAAATATCCCTATTATGCTGGTCAGCATCGTCGGCCAGCAGTCACTGGTGCGGTTAAAAGACATTGCCGAGGATTTACAAGACAAATTTGAGCAGATTAACGGTGTTCTGGATGTAAAGATTTCAGGTGGTTTAGAGCGGGAGGTTAAGGTCAATTTAAATCCTAACCGTCTAAAATATTATAATATTGGTGTTGAAGATATCATTTCGGCCATACAGCAGGAGAATATGACCATTCCAGGGGGATCGGTGGAAAGCGGAAACTTACGCTACACCGTCAGAATCCCGGGAGAGTTTGATTCCATTGATGAATTGAAAAATGTAGTGGTTAAAACCGAAAAGGGATTCCCCATTTATATCAATGATCTGGCTGATGTTGAATTTAGCTACAAAGACCAGGTCAGCTATTCACGGCTGGACCATCAATCAAGTGTCACTTTATCTATCCAGAAAAGAAGCGGGGAGAATATCATTCGCATTGCCGATGAGGTCAAACAGATCCTTCAGCAATACCAATCAAAACTTCCTGCCAAAACCAGTTATGTTATTTTAGCCGATCAGTCGAAAGATATCCGATCCATGGTAGCGGATCTGGAGAATAATATTATTGCCGGATTATTACTGGTTGTTGTAGTATTATACTTTTTCATGGGAGGACGTAACGGATTACTTGTCGGGATCGCCATTCCATTTTCTATGCTGCTCTCATTTATCATTATTAGCCTGATGGGCTACACCTTGAACATGATCGTCCTGTTCAGTCTCATTCTGGCGCTGGGAATGTTGGTGGATAATGCAATTGTAATTGTTGAAAATATTTACCGGCATTATCAGGAAGGAAAGTCATTATACCGTGCTGCCAAAGAGGCGTCGGGACAGGTATGGGTGGCCGTATTTACTTCCACCCTGACTACCCTGGTAGCTTTCGCACCAATGATTTTCTGGCCGGGAATGGTGGGGGAATTCATGAAATATCTTCCCATCACTTTAATTATCACTCTTTCGGCTTCATTGTTTGTGGCTTTCTTTTTTAATCCGGTGTTAGCTTCCACTTTTATGCGTCATGAAAAAAATTTGGATCGATTATGGGGGGATCGTTTATTGAACTGGCTTATCATCCATTATGAGGCTACCCTGCACTGGACACTCAAAAATCGTGGCAAAACTTTGGGAATGACCGCAGGTGCTTTTATATTAATGTTTCTTATTTATGGATTTTTCAATCACGGAGTGGAATTCTTTCCGGAAACCGAACCCACTCAGGCCTGGATCAAAATTGAAAATCCGATTGGTACCCGCCTGGAAAGTTCCGATAAAATTGTCCAGGAAATTGAGTCCAGAATCAAAGATACTCCGGACATGGAGCATTATGTAACCGAGGTAGGCAATGTTTCAGATGAATTCAGCATGGGAATGGAAGGTGGAAATCCTCATAAATCCCAGGTGACCATAGATTTTATTGAGAAGCATGAACGCCAGCAAAACTCCCTTAAAACATTGGAAGAAATTAAAGAAAAAGTTAAAGGTTTGGCAGGTGCGCGTATTGATGTGTCGAAGCCACAGGAAGGTCCACCTACTGGTGCTGCCGTGGAAATTCAGATCAAGGGAGAGGACTTCCGGACCCTGGAAAAGCTCTCTAACGAAGTCCAAAAAAGCATCCGTAATGTAGAAGGTTTAACTGATTTAAGGGATAATTATGAAAAGGGAAAACCTGAATTACGTATCCGGATCGATCGGGAAAAGGCTGCTTTACTGGGATTAAACACTTCCCAGATTGCCAGCACTATCCGCACCGCAATTAACGGTACCAAAGCATCGGAATATCGCCTGGGACAGGATGAATATGATATCACTGTCCGGTTCAGTGAAAATTACCGGAAAAGCTATACTGATCTGTTGAACCTGTCTATTTTTCATGAGGGTATTCATATCCCGCTGGCCAATTTTGCCACAGTTGATTTTTCAGCCGGGCTTAGCAATATCAACCATGTGGATGGAGACCGGGTAGTAATAATCACCGCGGATGCTTTCGGTCGCAGCTCTGCCGAGGTTCTGGCGGAAGCAAAAGACCGGCTGGAAAATTTTCCGCTACCAGAAGGTTACAGCATTAGTTTTGCCGGGCAGGATACTGAACAACAGGCAGCTTCCGACTTTTTGGGAAGGGCTTTTTTAATTGCACTCCTGCTGATTTTCTTTGTGTTGGTAACCCAGTTCAATTCTATAACTCTGCCTTTTATCATTATGATCTCGGTGCTGCTCTCTTTTTTCGGGGTGTTCTTTGGACTGCTGATTTCGTTCAAACCTTTTGGTATCATTATGACTGGAATCGGTGTTATCTCCCTGGCTGGAGTGGTGGTGAACAACGCCATCGTCCTAATCGATTATCTCCAATTACTGCGGCGTGAGGGAATGGATAAAGTTGATGCAATCATCCTGGCTGGTAAGACCCGTCTGCGGCCGGTTATCTTAACCGCAGTTACCACCATCCTGGGTCTGATACCTCTCACGGTGGGAATCAACATAGATTTCATCGGATTGTTTAAAGGTGATTTTTCCAAGTTCATCCAATTTGGGGTTGAGAGTTCTCAATGGTGGGGAGGCATGGGGGTCGTTGTCATTTTTGGATTGTTTTTTTCCACCGCCTTTACTTTAATAATCGTTCCGGTTCTCTATTATATCCTTAGCGATCTGGAAGCTGTGATCCTGCAAAAACTGGGATTTAAATCAGACAAAGAGGAAAGCGGAGTAGTCGAACAGGCTTGAAACCAGAATTTTAAGTAGAAAAAGATAGCAAAAAGACGAAAACAGTCGATTTTGAAGAGCTGATTGCTAGAAATTCTAACTAGTAATTCTGCATAAGTTTCAATTTGCAGATTTTTAATGTGAGGGGAATTCTATGGAATCACAAAATTTTCACCTGATTTTTGGTTCGGGTCCTGTGGGAATGGCAATAATGGACGAATTGCTGAGTAGAAAAATCCCGGTAAAGTTGGCCAGTAGGAGCGGCAAGGCAGTGATTCCAACAGGGGTTGAAGTTCTAAAAGTGGACGCGGCAGACTCTGCTGCTGTCCGCCGGACAGTTGAAAATGCGGCAGTAGTTTATAATTGTACCAATGTGCCTTACTATCACTGGATTGACCTGCTCCTTAAAATTCATCGCGGGATCATAGAAGGTGTCACAGGAACCACGGCTAAACTGGTAGTTATGGAAAATCTGTACATGTACGGAGCGACTCATGGAAAGACGATGACTGAGGATTTGCCTTA
>MESS01000120.1:298-1170 GCA_001771055.1 Caldithrix sp. RBG_13_44_9 | reverse complement strand
CTCACGCTCAGGGAAAAATCAGGGCGGTGAGTGGTCGCGCCTCCGATTTTTTTGGACCAAGAGCCCTGCAAAGTGCTCTAGGAGAAAGAATTTTCTATTCGGCCCTGAGAGGAAAAGCCGCCCAGGTTTTGGGAAATCCGGATCTCCCGCATACCTATACTTATGTGCCCGATATCGGGAAGGCTCTGGTGGTATTGGGAGAGCAGGATGAGGCGCTGGGAAAGGCCTGGCACCTTCCCAATCCTGAAACCGTCTCTACCCGGCAGATTGTCGAGATGATTTATAAAAAACTCAACCATCCGCTAAAAATTCAAGTCGCTTCAAAAAGACTGATCAGGATAATTGGAATTTTTAATCCAATCGTACGGGAATTGGCTGAAATGATGTATGAATTTGAGGAACCATTCCTGGTAGATGATAGCAAATTTCGCAAGTTTTTCGGGCTGCAGGCAACTCCCTTTGATCAGGCAATTAGCAAAACGCTTGAGTGGTTTAAGAACCACCCGAGAAACTGAATTCAAAGATTTCCTCTCCTCACAATTTGCGGGTCTCGAAATAATTTCGAGTTTCTCGGATGATCACCGGGGATAAAACCAGCAAACCGATTAAATTGGGAACAGCCATCAGACCATTAAACACATCGGCCAGCGCCCATACCAGATCAAGTTTTAGCAAAGCCCCGATTCCAACAAAAACAACATAGACAATACGATAAGGAAGGATAATACTTTCACCCAGCAGGTATTCGATCGATTTTTCTCCATAATAACACCAGCCCAGGATAGTAGAGTAAGCAAATAAAATCAAGCCCACCGCCACAATAATATTTCCCCATTCCCCGGGTAGACCATGTGAGAAAGCAATGGAAGTTA
>MESS01000120.1:0-278 GCA_001771055.1 Caldithrix sp. RBG_13_44_9 | reverse complement strand
TTATTCCAGCAGCCGGTCACAATTAATACCAAACCGGTCATGGAACAGACCACAATGGTGTCAATAAAGGTTTGGGTCATTGAAACCAGGGCCTGGGTGGCCGGATTTTTAGTCTGGGCGGCGGCGGCCGCAATAGGTGAACTACCCAGGCCAGATTCATTCGAGAACACACCCCGCGCTACTCCCATCCGGATGGTAATCATCACCCCAGCTCCCAGGAAACCACCAGAAGCGGCAGTGGGTGTGAAGGCCTTTTCAAAAATGAGCAGCAGCGCGGC
>MESS01000119.1:12352-12665 GCA_001771055.1 Caldithrix sp. RBG_13_44_9 | reverse complement strand
TTGCATGATACATCAAATGTAGCGATTCAAATTTAAGCAACAAAAATCCTGAATGAATTGAAATGGGTCAGGAATATCTTTTTAAAAATGAGAAGTGCAAATAGAGATTGACATTTTCCCAAAACAGGAGTGGTCAAAATGAATTATCGGTTGCTGGGTGAATCAGGTTTAAAGGTCTCCGAGATCTGTTTCGGAGTGATGAGCTTCACCGGACAGCAAGGCTGGAGTCATATTGCTAGTACCCGCCAGACAGAAGCTACTGAACTGGTTTCCGTGGCTCTGGAGCAGGGAGTTAACTTTTTTGATACGGCCG
>MESS01000119.1:11966-12337 GCA_001771055.1 Caldithrix sp. RBG_13_44_9 | reverse complement strand
GTGTTTCAGAGATCATGCTGGGGAAAGCTCTGAAAAACCGCCGGGCCGAGGCGATCATCGCCACCAAGTGCGGTTTTCGGATGGGGCCTGGTCCTAATGATGACGGTCTATCCCGTAGGCACATTATCGCAGCCTGCGAAGCAAGCCTGAAAAGATTAGGAACTGACTATATTGATCTGTATCAGATTCATTCCTACGATTTCCGTACTCCGCTGGAAGAGTCTCTCGGTACTTTTGATCTGCTGGTCAAGCAGGGAAAAATCAGATATTTTGGGGTCTCCAATTTCACCGGCTGGCAATTGATGAAAGCGATTGCTTTATGCCGGGAAAATGGCTGGGGAAGAATTATCAGTCTGCAAGCCTATTATTCG
>MESS01000119.1:11671-11929 GCA_001771055.1 Caldithrix sp. RBG_13_44_9 | reverse complement strand
TGTGTCTGGATCAGGGAGTGGGGATTCTCACCTGGAGTCCGTTGCATGGAGGGATCCTGAGCGGCAAGTATCACCGGGTAAAGAAATGGCCGAAAAATACCCGGTTGAAAACTCCGGCTGATCATCTCCCTTATGATGAATCCAAGGGTTCTGCCATCTTGGATGAACTGGCCGCAATCGGTCGGAGGCGGAAAGTTTCAATAGCCCAGGTCTCGCTGAATTATTTATTGCGAAAACCGGGAGTGACCGCGCTAGTCA
>MESS01000119.1:11357-11612 GCA_001771055.1 Caldithrix sp. RBG_13_44_9 | reverse complement strand
TCCGAGGAGGAGATGAAAAAACTGGACAGCTTGAGTGAACCGCCCCGGATCTATCCCTTCTGGTATTTTGATATTTTCCGCAAAGAAAGGGTCCGGCCCTGAGTTTATAAACTTTTATCTCGCTGGTGGTGGAATGACCATCAGATCTTCAATGATCCTGGCCAGCTCCAGCCTCGGCATTTTTTCAATCAAATAGAAGTGATCTTTGTCCGGACTCTCCCGCCATTCATTGGAACCATCCTCCAGTATGTGATT
>MESS01000119.1:11035-11240 GCA_001771055.1 Caldithrix sp. RBG_13_44_9 | reverse complement strand
GAATTGCCGGGCGAAATGCAGATCCCACAGATGGTAGGCGGCCGCCACTGGATTATTCTCTGGTGTCTCGGTTTTCAGCCGGGAGCCGGTGAGCAGATCTTCCCCAATCTCAAACCCACTGAACATGATGGGAGTTGGCCAATCGGCTACTACTTTCCGGGCGGCCGGCGGATCCACCATGAAATTGGACTCCTGACCCCTGGGA
>MESS01000119.1:9559-10928 GCA_001771055.1 Caldithrix sp. RBG_13_44_9 | reverse complement strand
GGTGATTGCTCCAGTTACTACGATCACCACTGAACTGTCCGCTTGACTAGAAAGTAATTTGCGATAAAGATATACCGCATCCAGGGCGTATTCCTTATGCCTCACCCGGTTGGGAAAATAACCGGCGATGAATCCATTGAATGAATCGCCATACCACTCTTCACTTCCACCGGGAGAACCGGGTCCCTTGAGGGTGGCTACCGGAATATCGCCCCGGCCATAATAGGTATTGATCGCATCGGTGCAGGGAGAACACCAGGGACTGGTAGTACTGGCCATCACCCCCAGGATCTTTGCTTCCCCCAGAGTTTCCAGTCCATGTAAAACAGCCAGTGCCCCGGCATCATCACAATCCGGCCCCAGATCCGTGTCAAAAATGATCTTGACCGGTACCGGTTGGACTACCTGACCCATCATCGATGAATTAAAATAGACAAGCATCGCTACTGTCAATAATAAATGCCGTACTGACATCAGAATTCTCCTCAAGATATCATCTACCAAAATAAGTTTTTTATCAGCTCCTCTACATCTTAATTAAGTTAATCATGATCTAGTCATACTGCGGATCAACTCGACTTCACTTTCATCATAAGGAGTTCCATCACCTCGGAAAATATCATGGAACCAGATCTCGGGTTCTTTGGAATAAGGATTTTCCCATGAATCCCAGGGATAGACAGTCTGGGTTTTTCCGCTGACCAGTCCCCAATTATAGGCGCCGATTCTTTCTGTATTCAGGAATGGCAGCTGTTCCTGGAAAATGCTCTCGGGGCGGGCCATGTATTCGGTACAGACCAATGGACGGCCGTGTTTTCGAAGAGAGTCCACCAGCATTTCCATATCATTCAAGGTTCCATAACAATGAAAGCTGATCAAGTCTGACTGATTGATCTGGAAAGTGTTGAGTTCGTGGAAATCAGGCTCATTATTCCAGACTCCGGCAGTAATCGTCTGGGAAGGCTTAACTTGCCGGGCCCATTGAAACACTTTTGTCAGCAGTGGCAGTGTTTCATTCCCATGATCAGAGTTACCGGGTTCATTATACAGATCCCAGATAACTACCCGCTGGTCATCTCTGAAAGAAGAAATGATGTCTTTAACATACTCCTCAAAAGTTGAGAACAATGAAATATTGGTTACTTCTGCCTGGCCCGGACATTGCACCCAGCCGGAATTGTGGATGCCGGGTTTGGGTTCTGGTTGTTTACCCGGTTTCGGGTATCCATTCCAGCAATCATCGAATAATACAAACATGACCAGGATCTTGTGTCTGGAAGCAATGGTCAGGAAATCATCGATCCGTTTCTTTAAATCAGCTGGATTCTGCTGCCAGACTAGATAATGCAAAAATACCCTGACCGATGTG
>MESS01000119.1:3265-9526 GCA_001771055.1 Caldithrix sp. RBG_13_44_9 | reverse complement strand
TCAATGGTCCGGGGATCATAGGTTTCCTCCTGCCACATTTCCAGTTGATTGATGGCAGTGCTGGGTATAAAATTGCAGCCGACCAGCCAGGGTTGCTGCCGGTACCAGTTATTTATCTTTTGGGTACTCCAGGGTTTAGGTTCAGAAGGAGCAATATTGCATTGCATTCCGAATAAACAACACCAGCAAAAAAGTGGAAATAACTTTTTCATATATCCTCTGAATGGTTTCAAAATGGATTTTAATTATGATTGTATTTTTCACAGATGTTAATTTTTATTTTTTATTCTCAAATACCAGCCTTCCACCTTTAACAATTTGATCATGTTCAATCTGGTAGCCGGTCAATTCGATTCCATTGAAGAAGACCTGAGGCAACCCGGACAGGCTGCCAGACTCTGATAAATCGGTTTTTTCAATGACCAGTTTTTCTCCCGGAAAATATTTTTTATTCAGCTGCAGGGTGATCCTTCGAAATAATGGAATTCCTAATTGATAAATATTGGAGGCCGGACAGGCTGGGTAAAATCCCAGGGCAGAAAATACCAGCCAGGCTGAGATCGCTCCGCAATCATCATTACCTGGAAGTCCATCCGGTTTTACTGAAAAATGATCTTCGATCAATTTTTTCACCCAAAATGGAGTCCAATACTCTTCTCCCGGCAGGTAACTGAAGAGATAAGGGTAAGCAATATCTGGTTCATTAGTAATAGTAAAGTGCCCATTAGTAAAGCATTCTTTTAATTTAGTAGTAAAAGATTGAGCCCCACCGAACAGGCTGGTAAGTCCAGAGATATCATGTGGAACGAACCAGCTGTAATTCCAGGCATTTCCCTCCACATATCCAGGTCCACCTGAACCTGTCCAGCTGCCTGATCCCTCAGTCGCCAATGGATCAAATGGAGCGTACCATTCGCCGTTCCTGAGTTTTGGTCTAATGAATAAAGTGTTACTGTCGAATAAATTTCGATAGAGCAACGATCGCCGGGTGAATTCCTGAAAATCCTTCTCACTACCTAGTGTTTTCGCCAGTTGGGCAATGGCCCAGTCTGACAGGCAATATTCGAGAGTGGTGGATACCGGACCCCACACCCACCATTCCTGAGTGGTATCTTGGTCAGCCGGGATATAACCATATTGCAGTAATTCATGATATCCGGCCCGGATGGGGGGTGCGAATTGTCCTTCCGACAGAATGGATGGTTTAATCACAGCCTGATATGCGGATTCGATTTTGAAATCGGTGATGCCTTTAAGATAACTATCCGTAATCACAATTGCGGCTGGATCACCAACCATCATATAAGTCTCGTTGCCAGCCAGCTCCCACTTGGGCAGCCAGCCGGACTCTGTATACATATCCACCATAGTCTGCAATATAGCGGATTGCCGGTCAGGATATACCAGGGTCAGGAAAGGATGTAAAGTCCGGTAAGTATCCCACAATGAAAAAATAGAATACCTCTCCCTAGAACTATATCGCCCAATCCCGCTCCTTCCCATCAATGGGTATTCGCCATTTATATCACTGATAATGTTGGGATGGATGAGCATGTGGTAAAGAGCGGTATAGAAGATGATCATATCCTCTTTTGAACCGCCTTCTACCTGGACTCTTGATAACTGCTGCTGCCAGGCTGAATCCGCCTGTGCTATTACATTATCAAAATCCCAGTCAGGAATTTCGCTTTCCAGATTCTGCCAGGCATTTTCGCAACTTACATAGGAAATTCCAATTTTAACGGCGATGATGCTGTCTTCTGGAATTTTGAATTTCATCCGGCAGCCGATGTCTTCATTTGATATCTCTGCTCCCTGCCCGTCTATCAAACGGTCAATAAGCCAAATCCCGCTGGAATCGGCTGGGATATTGAATTCTGCGGCAAAATAGATCAGGTGGCGGTTATCTTCTCCGCAGAATCCTCCGCCAACATTATAACCTTCAATTTTTTTGCCGGATAAAATCCGGACTCCTCCTCCGCCAATCAGGCTCAGGCTCCGGCCGCAATCCAGTAAAACATTAACCCATTCACTGCTTTTCATGATGTGGAATTGTGTGAAACTACACCGCTGGGTGGCGGTCACTTCAGCCCTGATGTTATGTTCAGTCAGCTCAAGGCTGTAGTAACCCGGTCTGGCCTGTTCATTGGAATAAATTGTTCTATATTTTTCGGGATCTAATTGAAAGATATCTCTGGAAGCAGTCAGAATTATACTGCCCAGATCGCTGCAGCCGGTGCCGCTTAAATGCACCTGCCCGAAGCCATAGAAATATTTTTCTCCGTATTGATAACCAGAAGGTGAATTAGTGGAATTATGCGGGCTAACTGAGACCATTCCCCAGGGGAGGACCGCTCCTGGATAGGTATTGCCACCACCAGCAGTCCCGACAAAGGGATTGACGTATTGTGTGAGGGATTTATTTTCTGGAGGTGAACACTCGATCATGCCGGTCATTAATGATATGGTAAGGATTGAGAAAACAATACAGATGGAAGCAAAATTTGAATGGGAAATAAGTCTTCTCTTCATGGATAAATACTAATAAAATTCTGTATAATGTAATCTGTTGTTCAAAGGGAAAAACAGTATTTTTTCTATGTTTATATGTTGCAGAATTCCATTTCAGGGGCTGAATTAAATATCCTATAAATTTTTGATTTTTATTGCTTTATTCCTCACAAATGTAATAATATTGTTGGTTGATTTTCTATATTAATTTTTGTTTTAATCCGCCTTGGTTGACCATACAATTTTCAGGTCATTTCAACGAATGTACCAACCCTTAAAAATGATTATCTCCTTTAATTTCAGCAATTCTCATCCATACTAAGTGACAATGACCGTACGAGATACTATTTGCAGAAATCGGATATCCAATTTTAAAGGTGGAAGCCATATGCGTTCAATATTTCTATACCTCACTCTGATGATATTGATAATAATATTATTAAAGGTTGCACAAGCAGCCGATCTTTCGATACCTCCTCCAGACAGCCGGTTTAAGACCGATATCTTGCTTATTGTAGCCCATCCGGACGATGAGACTGCCATCGGCAGTTATCTGGCTAAAGCCATTTATGATTTACATAAGGACATTGCTATCATTTATACCACCCGCGGCAGCGGTGGAGGAAATTCGCAGGGAAATGAACAGTCCCTGGCTTTGGGGCAGATCCGCGAGACTGAAGGGCGGCGGGCAGCGGCAAAATTTGGCATCTATAATGTCTGGTTCCTGGATGGAGAAGATACTCCCGGACAAGATGTGTTTCACTCTCTGCAAAACTGGGGACACGGAAAAATTCTGGAACAGGTTATTCGGCTGGTCCGTCTGACCCGTCCGGAGGTTATAATCTCCTGGCTTCCACACTATGTGGCCGGAGAAAATCATGGTGATCATCAGGCAGCTGGAGTAATTGCCACCGAAGCATTCGACCTGAGCGGGAATCCAACTATTTTTCCAGCCCAGGTAACTCTGCCCCGTGAACGCCTTGACATCAATAATTTTTCAGAGGGATTGATACCCTGGCAGCCCAAAAAGATCTATTATTTTTCCGATGCCTCTCATCAAATTCTGGCAGCTGGACCGGTCTTTGATATTTCTGAGATCTCGCCTAGCAAGAAAGTGCCTTATTATCGCCTGGCTGCCGATCTTCATCTTGAACATCTTACCCAGGGTGATGTCTCAGAAAATGCCCGGCAGGCATTAGAGAGTGGGGATTTCACTGCTTTTCGGCAATGGCTCTCCAATTTTAAACTGATCTTTGGGAAATCGCTGGTGGAATGTACTGCCACGGCGGATGTGTTTGCCGAAATAAATTCGCAACCACTCAGTTTTCACCCAGTACCTGGATATGAACCTGAACCATTAACTGGCACCGGTTTGAGATTAGGAGGTGCCTTTGCCTATTATCGTGACTTTCATAGAGCACACCAGCTTGAGCATCTGACTGACATCGGTCCACCAGAAATGGAAGTCGCCACTGGCAGTTATGTTCATGTTCCGTTATTATTGCATAATGGTGGTGCCGATTCAGTGACCATTCTTCTTAACTCAATACTGCCTGATGGCTGGCAGGAGGTGACAGGAAGTGCGACCTACCGGCTTGGTCCCAATCAGACCTGGCCGGTGCAGACCTTCTATTTTGCTCCGGATCGACCACAATTGGAATTTAAGGAGCTGGTCTGGGAGGCTTCCATTGCAGGGAAAATGATTGGAAGGGTAATGGTGAGAACAATCATTCGGGAATGGACTCTTCCCCAGTGATCAATTTTTTGGAGAATTGTAAATGAAAGTTAAAACTGAAATCTACCTGTCCATAGTAATTCTGATATCTATCGGATCGGCAATCGAGGCGCAAATGCTTAATCCTGCGATTGACAGAGAAGACGAACCATTCTGTTATTTCAGCCAGCCGTGCGATGTGATCGGGGTAATGGATAATCCAGAAGGTACTCTGGTAACTCCTGAAGGATATCTGTACACTGGTTTTGCCGAGTATGTTTTTTTTACCGACAATCCCCCACAGCCGGTGAAACAAAGGGTGAAAACCCTGCTCCGGGGCTATCTGCCGGTGATTCAGTATCAATTCATCAGAGAAGATGTGAAGTACCAGTTCACAATGTTTGCTGCGACTCTGGATGGTCAGGCCGAAAGTCCTTTGATGAATTTTGTGCGGATTAAGATCAAAAATGTGGGCACTGAGCAGCGAATGGCACATTTGTCAATTGCTACCCGTTATCAAAATGATGCCAATACTGACTGGGGGGTGGGAGATAATCGCTTCAGCCGTCCTGCCAGAGCTGAATATCTGGGTGGCTACGAGCAGGCTGGCGAAGAATTTGATCAGAATTGGGAATATGATTTTTCTTCCGAAGCTTTTTTGCGGGATAGTCTGGTAATGTATCTCTATCCATCTGAGCCAAAGCCGGAGAAGCTTATCGTCCTTAAGACCGGTTATAGTGAGTTGCCTGAAATTGGAGCGATGCGGATACCGATCTTACCAACCACTCCAGTAGGTATTGTGAATTATCATCTGGCCCTGGATCCTGGTGCAGAGAAAGATCTGGATTTCAAGATCCCATATCAGCCGGTATCGCTGGATAATCCACTGCTGCAAAAGCTTAGGGATGCCCGGTTTGATGACTACCTCAATCAGACCATCGATTTTTGGGAGAATATATTTGCCCGGGGAATCTCCATATCCCTGCCGGAAGACAAAGTTGTACAGGCTTTTATGGCTAACCTGGTCTATGATCTGATCGCCCGCAATAAGATCGGCGAAAATTATATCCAGAAAGTGAACGAATTTCAGTATGATTCCTTCTGGCTGCGGGATGCCTCCTATATTGTGCGGATGTATGATGTTTCCGGTTATCATGACATTGCCCGTCAATGCCTTGATTTTTTTCCACGCTGGCAGAGAGAGGATGGAAATTTCGTTTCCCAGAATGGACAATATGATGGTTGGGGACAAACCATGTGGGCTTACGGTCAGCATTACCGGATCACCGGTGACCAGGATTTTGCCCGACAGGTTTTCCCGGCAGTGCTGAAAGCTTTTTATTGGTTACAGCAGGCGCGTCGCGGTGATTCGCTGGGGGTGATCCCGGTCACTACTCCGGGTGACAATGAAAATATCACCGGTCATGTTACTGGTCATAATTTCTGGGCCCTGGCCGGTTTGAAAAATGCCATCTTTTTAGCCGACGGTCTGGGAAAAAAATCAGAGGCGACAGCTTTCCGGAAAGAATTTCATGACTTCCTCAGTCGATTGACCACTCACTTGAGAAATCTGACTGCCGGTACCGGGGGATATATCCCTCCCGGTTTGGAAGGTCAACCTGGTTCCGATTGGGGAAATATGATGGCGGTCTATCCGGAAATCATCCTGGATCCTTTTGATCCAATGGTTACTGCCACTCTGGAGGCCACTCGCCGTAAATATCAGGAAGGGATAATGACTTATGACTTCGGGCGGTATCTCCATCATTATTTGACGATGAAAAATACTGAGACTGAGGTGATCCGCGGAGATCAGGAAGCCGTCATCCAGGAACTCTATGCTATCCTGCTTCACACCAGCGCCACCCACACCGGTTTTGAATTTTCCATCCGGCCCTGGCAGATCCGCGACTTCGGGATGAATATGTCTCCCCACGGCTGGTTCTCTGCCAAATACCGGACCCTGCTGCGCAATATGCTTCTCCGTGAGCAGGGTGAGGATCTGCACCTTCTTTCCTGTCTTTCGCCGGAATGGA
>MESS01000119.1:0-3207 GCA_001771055.1 Caldithrix sp. RBG_13_44_9 | reverse complement strand
TTTGGCAGAAAAAGGCAGAGGTACTTCACCTCAATTTCCAGCAAGCCGTTGAGGATTATAAAAAGGAATATCGCCGCCGCTATCAGGAATTTATAAAATATGGGAATTGATTGAAAAGGTTAAAATGGAAACGTCAAATCGTTTTATCTCTCTAGATGTTTTTCGCGGGGCTACCATTGCCGCGATGATCCTGGTGAATAATCCTGGTTCCTGGGATTATGTGTATCCCCAGTTGCGTCATGCGGAGTGGCATGGCTGGACTTTCACCGACTGGATCTTTCCTTTCTTCCTGTTCATCATGGGCGTGGCCATAGCCTTTTCCTTTCCAAAACGGATTCAGAAAGGGCAGAGTAAAGGCCAGTTGCTGTTCCATGCCCTCAGACGTTCCCTCATACTCTTTTTCCTGGGGTTGCTCATCAACGGTTTTCCCTTTGGATTGATCCCTGGTCATGAATTCAGTTTAGCAACCTGGCGAATACCAGGAATTTTACAGCGCATCGCCTTGTGCTACCTGGCAGTAAGTTTCATTTTTCTTTTCTCTGATAAACGCCAGATGGTGATCTGGATCTTTGGCCTGTTGTCAGGTTATTGGCTGCTGGTCCGCTTTGTCCCCATTCCCGGCTTCGCTTCCGGTACTCTGGATCCCCTGGGTAATCTGTGCTGGTTTATTGACTCAAGGCTTTTAGTTGGTCATACCTGGGAATTCGCCCCGGTACCCGGTTTTGATCCGGAAGGAATCCTCAGCACTATCCCGGCCATTGCTTCCACCCTCACTGGAATTCTCTGCGGCCAATGGTTACTCTCAAGTAGAAGTAATGAGGAGAAAACAATCTGGATGTTCATCACTGGCCATGGATCATTGCTGTTGGGCATACTTCTGAACAACTGGTTTCCGATCAATAAAAATCTATGGAGCAGTTCTTATGTGATTTTTATGACTGGCTGGGCACTCATCTGTCTGGCGATTATTTTCTGGCTGGTTGATGTAAAAGGGTACCAAAAATTGAGTAAGCCTTTCGTAATCTTGGGATTGAATGCTATTCTCATTTTTACTTTCTCCGAATTACTGGCTATGATTCTATGGGTGATTTCTTGGAAAACGCCTGATGGAACTTCAATAAGTATGCATGACTACCTGTATGAACATTACTTTGAATCTTGGATTGATCCTATTAATGCTTCACTCCTTTTTGCGATTGTTTTTGTTATGTTGATGTACTTCCAAGCTTGGTTGCTGTACAAGCGGGGATGGTTTTTAAAAATATGAACAAATATAAATTACTTCTCATTATATTTTTTTAGGGTTATGAATTTTCTTTAGAAGGCCGGTTGAATAGTAGCAGCTTTTTTAATAAACAGGAAAATTGACTTATTTTACTTTACCTGACGACTACTAGCAAAGTACTTGCGATATACTAGCGATGCACTTGCAATATGCTTGCAAGATACTAGCGATATACTTACATGAAGCCCGCTTTTTTAGTACTACTTATATACCTCAGAGAGTATTCCTTACCCTTAATTGATGTGACAACCACTTCTGAAATTGTGTCTTATATATTTTTTGCAATCAAATCTAAATTTTGTATTAAATATTACTCTTTTAAAATAAGATATATGATTATTGCCTTAGCTCCTAAAAAAATAAGGCTAAATAGTTGTTGTTAATAGTAATAAGGCACTTTATATTTGGTGTAATCATGTTCACTATATTTTAAGGTGCTATTATGTATAAATCCATTGATTTTTTTAGGTTTCAAGAGATGTTTTCCAGTGATCATAAATGTTGGAATTACCTGGTCAAACGACGTTGGCCAGTCGAATTTCAGTGCCCACACTGCGGTCATAACCGATACTATTTTCACCCCCAGCGGGCCCTCTTTGAGTGTAAAGCCTGTCGGTATCAGAGTTCGGTAACGGCCAATACGATTTTTCATAAAACGCGCACACCTCTGAAGAAATGGTTCTGGGCGATTTATCTGATGGTCCATCAAAAAAACGGTATCTCGACCTTGCAATTGCAGAAGTATTTGGGGATTAAAACATACAAAACCGTTTGGGTGATGGTGCATAAGATCCGCCAGGCGATGGCTGCCCGGGATTCGACCTACCAGCTCTGTGGCTTGATTGAACTGGATGAGAGCTATTTTGGGGGAAAGGGGCATACCGGCAAGCGAGGCCGAGGCTCGGAGAACAAATCGCCAGTCCTGGTGGCGGTGGAAGTTCCGGATAATAAACGACCTAAATTTGCCTGGTTTGGCCAAGTACCCAACCTGGAATCCGAGCAGATTGAGAAGGCTCTCAAGAAAAAGATTAAAGATCTTTCCATTCTGAAAACCGATGCCTATAAGAGTTTCCTTTTTATCCCTCAGAAAGGTTATTATCATTATCCAAAGGTCATGAGTGATAATCAAAAGATTGCGGATCACCTGCCCTGGGTTCATATTCTGATCGGGAATGTTAAAAATGCGATCCGAGCGACTTTTCATGGTGTCAGTGCTAAACATTTGTCAAGATACCTGGGTGAATATTCTTATCGGTTTAATCGACGATTCTTTGAACCACAATTATTTGATCGGCTCTTGAATGCTTGTGTGTTAACTCAAACCATAACTTTTTCGGAGCTAAGGCAATAATCATAATAAGATATAAAGAGCCTGTATTTCTGCCTGAGATAATGACTATTCATGCTTACTTATCAAGATACCCTCCTGAATAACTATGAATTTTTGGAGGGTTTCTTGTTTTTACCATAATTAAAAAACTTAATTATTGCGTCATTTTTTAACATCTTTTATATTGCCATGTTTAAAATTTGCCTCCGTAGCTCAATTGGTAGAGCAGCGGACTCTTAATCCGTTGGTTCTAGGTTCGAGTCCTAGCGGGGGTACACAGCAATCAGGTGAATGCTTTAGGGTGTTCCCCCCACCCATTTTTCCTGATTGCGGCAGGGGAGGGCGTTAGCAGCCTGATAGAAGTTATCCCCCGACTGTTATCAGGCGAGTCGTCCTCTGTTAGATTAGCCTCCTGTTACTGATCGTAAGATCAATTAATGGGAGGCTATTTTATTTATTACAGATAAGATGGAATTATAATTGGCAGTCTGCAGTGGGCAGTTGGCAATACTGTGAATAGAAAGCAGAGAGCCGAAAGCGGAAAGCAGTTGGTAATTTATACTTGATAATTGATAGTAGGCAGTTCCCAGTT
>MESS01000118.1:7639-9833 GCA_001771055.1 Caldithrix sp. RBG_13_44_9 | reverse complement strand
TGGATGCCATTGCTGCAACCGTCATTGGCGGAACCAGTCTGATGGGTGGCGAGGGAACACTTACCGGCACCTTTATTGGCGCCCTGATCATGGGAGTATTGAGAAATGGTCTGAACCTGCTGGGAGTATCGTCTTTCCTCCAGCAGATCATCATCGGATTGGTGATCATCATCGCAGTTTTATTTGATATCAGTATTAAAAAGCAAAAGAGATAATGTATTGGCTGGAGACCTATGAAAAACTTTTTAATTTTATTTTTGCTCACTTTATTACTCTGGATACCCGGCTGTCAGCGGGAGAAGGGCGAAGACGTGACTTCCCGGCAGATCAGGATCGCCCTGGTTTTAAAGACCCTGAACAGTCCGTTTTTTATTGATCTGAAGGATGGAGCCGTAGCGGCCGCCAAACGATTGAAAGTGGAATTGATTGTACAGGCCCCGGAACGGGAAATTGATGTGGAAAAACAGATGCAGATCATCGAGAATCTCATCCAGAGCAGAGTGAGTGCCATCTGTGTGACTCCCAGCGGTTCCAAAGAATTGATCCCGGCCATTGGCAAGGCCAACCGGGCTGACATTCCGGTGCTGATTGTGGACACCAGAATTGATGAAGGAGCTGCCAGGAAGGAAGGCGTGAAAACGATAACCTTTATCGGATCGGATAATTATCAGGGCGGCAAGATCGCTGGTGAATATGTGGCAGGATTATCAACCTCACCGTTGAAGGTGGTTGTTCTGGAGGGAATTCCCGGTCATGAGACCGGGGATAACCGGGTGCGGGGTTTCAAGGCCGGGATCGAAAAGTATTCTCATGTGACCATCGTGGCTTCACAGCCGGCCAACTGGGAGCGTGATCAGGGATATAATGTGATGCAGAATTTGCTGCAGGCTCATCCAGGCATTGAAGTAGTATTCGCCTGCAATGACCTGATGGCACTGGGAGCCATGGAAGCCATCGCTGCTGCCGGGAAATCTGAAAATATCCGGATCATCGGATTTGATGCAGTGGAAGAGGCCCGCCAGGAGATTCTGGCCAATCGGATCCTGGCTTCGGTGGCCCAGCACCCCAATGAGATGGGAAGGTTAGCGGTGGAAACTGCAGTTAAGGTTTTAGCCGGTGACAGCATAGCGCCCTATATTCCGGTAAATATTGAGCTGATTACCCGGGATAAACTTTTATTGGACTCTGGTACCATCCAGAGTCAGCAATAATATGTTCTTTAGTAGCTTGAAAAATTTTTTAAATCATAAATGGCGATAATAAAAATTTATAAATAATCCATCACCCAGGTATTTTTTTTATCTCAGAACGTAGCATTTATAAAGGAGAAGTCTCTGTTGAATATTTTCCGGAACTTTTTTCACCGCTGGTATTGGTTTTATTTTATTCTGCTTTTATCGGTATTCTTATCGGCCTGTCAAAAAACCTCCGGCCTTTACCAGGCCAGGAATCATATTGTAATTGTGATGGACGGGGTACGTTACTCTGAAAGCTGGGGTGATTCAAGCCGCACTCACCTTCCCCGGTTGGCCACTGAACTTGCACCTCAGGGAGTACTCTTTACTAATTTTTATAATTCCGGAACTACCAAGACTATCGCCGGACATACTGCTCTGGTAAGCGGATTTTATGAAGACATGATCAATTCCGGGGAAGAAAATCCAAGTAATCATTCGCTGTGGCAGCGCTGGCTGAAATTCAGCGGAGAGCCCAAAGAGAAGGCCTGGTTTATCACCAGTAAAGGGAAATTAGCCTGTCTGGCGGATACCAAAGATAAAGAATGGGCTGGAAAATTCATTCCCTCTGCCAATTGCGGGGTTGATGGTCTCGGCTTGATGGCAGGGACTGGCAGTAAGGGAAACCGCGAGGATAGCGAGACCTGGATCCAGATCCAGCGCATTTTAAAAGAGTACCAACCTCACCTGGTTTTAATTAGTCTGAGGGCACCGGATACCTTTGGTCCGGAGAAAAAATGGGAAGAATATATTCAGGCTATCCGGGAAACGGATGAATATGTCTATAAGATCTGGCAGTTTCTGCAGGATGATCCCTTCTATCGTGATCAGACGGCGGTGTATATCACCAACGATCACGGCCGGCACCTGGACGGTCAGGCCGAAGGTTTTTTAAGTCATGGGGATGATTGTGAGGGATGCCGGCATGTCTCACTCCTGGCAGTCGGTCCTGATTTTAG
>MESS01000118.1:334-7606 GCA_001771055.1 Caldithrix sp. RBG_13_44_9 | reverse complement strand
GATCGATATTCCGATAACCATTGCGAAGATGCTGGGGGTGGAGATCCCGGAAAGCCCGGGCCGTTTTATGCAGGTATTGTTTCCGGAACTGCAGAACTGAGCTCTTCCCGAGCGGTAAAATCACCAAGTTATTTTTATTCAGGAATATTTTGGGGATGGACTAATTTTTCTTGTCCAGATCAGTCCTTTTGTATTTTAAAAAGAAGCCGATAAACCGATGGGCAGGAAGCGAACGGTAAGGCCTAGGCTAAGGTGGTTTCTTTGGTTCAGCGACCAGTAGAATCCGGGCGAAAAATTCCTGATTTTGACTAAACCCGGATAAACATTCATCCGGAGTTTAAAATCCTGGGTGTAAGAATAGATCAGAGAAGCCAGCAAGGAATTATTACGGTCATAAAATACCCCAGCGGTCAGCACCAAGGCGGTAGTAAGTTCCCGCAGATCGGGTCGGTTGCTCAGATTTTCTAATTTGTTGGCCACCAGACCGGCGCCAAATGAGAAACATTGTCCGTCTGCCTTTTTGAAAGATAATCCTACTTCTCCATGCGTTCCAAAATGATAGAATAAACCCATCCGCTGGCTCTTGGTCAGCCAATATTTCATCACGAAGTTTTGCCCGACGTTTTCAATGCTCTGTTTGAAAGGATCATAGGACACCTGGTATGACCAGTCCGCCATATTTAGAGTATGGCTGAAAAACCTAGATACACCATCATTCCAGAACAGCAGGATTCCGAGAGGATTGAAGATAAGAACATCGGCAATTGGATCGGGATCGTATCCTACAAAATCATTGCTCTCCACTGATTCATTTAAAATATGATAGACGGTGAGGGTGAACAAAGCCTGAATTTTAGGATAAGGAAAGCGGTGAGCATAAAACCATTCATCCATCATCCGGAAGGACATACCACCGCCAATAGTGTGCAGGGTGTAGTTGGGCCAGTAATAGGCTTCCTTGCTATCGAAACTGATGGGAATGATCTGGGTTTGGATAAAATTTTTCCATCCCACTTCCTCGATGGACGCAATGGGGTTAGTTAGATTCCACCATACATTATCAAAACCATTGGCATATTCGATTCTGACAATGCTGTTACCGCGATTATCCATTTGTAAAATACCGTATCCACCGTTGAGAATCAGGCGGAGTGGGTGGATCAGGCCATCGCTTCCGTATTGCAGCCGTTGGTAAAAGTAAAATTCTCTTTCGGGGGGAGGGCTGTTCTGACTAAGACTGAGAGTAACTGTCCCGAAGACGAATATATAGATTAGACGATTTATTCTCATTCACTATGCTTTCAGGAATCAAAAAAATTTTCTTTTTGTCGATCGGGTATTAACAAAGTGAGCAGATTTATTATATTAATCGACTGCCCGACAATTTCACTTTATTTTTATTCTCTGGTTTCTGTCTATAATCTGTTTTTTTTCAGCCCATCCATTTGAATAAGTTGTGGTGATTATAATCCGCTTCATTTTAAAACCTTGGAATTTATCATAAAAAGTTTGGTTTTATAAGCTAAAAATTACTTTGGTGCTGGATGATAAGGGAATTGCTGATTATTGGGAGAATCCGGAAGGGAGGGTTAATAAATTGATCCGAAATTAGTGAAATAGAATAAACCTACCTGCTGTATAATATTTTTCCTGGCCGGTAAACACGCCTATCTGGCAATCGACGGGTTATTAAGAATAAAACTTAAATTCTTGATAGCCGTTTATATTTTATAAAATCATATGAGTCAGTGACATCAAATAAATCGCAGTGTAAATCCGTTAAAATCTTTGTTAGCCCTCCCTGCCTTGCGGCAAAAGACAGGCGTGTTCTAACCTTTGGTACATCAAACTCATATTAGAATAAGCAAACCTCCCGAAGGCTACCACCCTCGGGAGGTCAAAGAATAGATTTTTTTACAATGCTGGCGGTTTATTAAAATATATCCGCAGTCCGGCGTCGAACATGATACCACCTACGTTTAATTCCAAATCGATATTCGGATCAGTGACTACTCCCGGTGATGTCTGGACTTCTAATAATTCATCGCCATCATATTTGCTGGTGGAAAATAGAACGGTACCAATCAAAGCCATGTTACCGGAAGAAATGGGCAATTCGAAACCGGCTCCAAATAGAAATCCGCTGGTTTTATCGCTTCCATCTGCTTTCCAGGGCCTCGCACCATAGTAAGTGTCTACCATGTCATAACTCAATTCCGCACTCAGCGATACAAATTCCATTCCTGCTACCAGGAAGAGTCCCGAGTTTGCTACCGGGTAAAATTGTCCCAGCAGCTGGATAGCCCGCTGGGAATATTCGAAACTGGCATCCATGGTTAAGGTAAAAGTGGTATACTGCGAAGTAAAAGCATCGGATTGTTCAGATTTCTTGGTCAGCAGATAATTATAAGCACCATATGCTGCGAAACGAGGCGAAAACCGGTACCCGACAATGGGTTTGAATCCGTACAACATTTTGTTTTCCCATCCCAGGCCACCATATGTCCAGGATACTTCCCATCCAAAAGGATCTTCATAGGAGGTCATGG
The DNA here is from genome assembly GCA_001771055.1 of Caldithrix sp. RBG_13_44_9. GTDB lineage: Bacteria > Calditrichota > Calditrichia > RBG-13-44-9 > RBG-13-44-9 > RQOF01. Next base: position 5,057 of record MESS01000118.1, on the reverse strand, counting down.
TAAACAGATCGTCGGTCACATCTAAATCTTCACCCTCATATTGCGCTTCAGCATTTATCAGCAATAGAGATCCGCTGGCCCCTACAAAAAATCCCACGGGACTGTTCTGAGAAAAAACGCTCTGGGTTAAGTAAAGCAAAAACAAAACTACCAGAAAAAATGTCCACTTTTGCATTGAAGCCTCCTTTTTTGGATGAGTATGAGTAATTTTACACCTGGATATTACCTAGACCGGGTTAAGGATGTGATCAGTTCTTAGGCATTTCATTTTAGTAAAGCTGGTGAACTTTCCAGAGAAATATGAATGACGGGAAAAATTTTCCCATCACTTTTTAATGCAAATTTTATTTTTGACCGAAGATAAACATTAACCGCTGTTTTTATTTAAAAAACATCTGGAAATAGTCGTCTTCAATAATCATGGTGAAGTGGACAGTTACAGAAGAAGGAATCGGTCTGATGTACAGAGGCATTAAATAATATTACCTCCAGGTAGTTGTGAATCGGCTGAATTTATTATATCTGGATATAACTTACAATAATAATTTTAGAAAATTCTTTTCAAATCATTTCTGGAGATTTGATGGATGATTTTTTTTTAAAAATAGCATAGTTGCTTTCCGGGAAATGTTTTTTTATATGTAACTGTTGTCATTTTTTTTAAAATCGTCCTAAACAATACCATAATTTTGCCGAGTGTATGATAACAAGTGACAAGATTACTTTAGAATTTGGCATATGATTAGTATATATTACTCGAAGGTTTACCAGGTGAATAAAGTCAGGATTTAGTTTCCAGATATTTGTTTATTTTACCCATTCGCCTGTGATGATCAATTTCTAAGGATGTAAGCGATTGAATACAAATAATTTCTAAGCAATATAACTTTACTCTAAAGTAACCTGTATAAAAATTTAATCCAAAACGGAGGTATGTATGCAAAAGTTGTTGCTGTTCTTTATCCCCCTCATGCTCATCCTGTTTATGATGTGCAGTGACAGTTCCACTGACTCCAAGGAAAATGCGGTATTGAGTGGAGTGGTATTTAATTATGACGGTGATCCGGTGTACGGGGCGGTTGTTACGGTAGGAACCAAGCAAGGTGCGACCGATCCAACCGGTGCTTTCGCAGTCTCAGCTGCCATCGGAAATCAGAACGTAAACATCACCGCCACCGGGTATGAATCAGTTTCCGGAAGTGTTACTTTAACTGCCGGCGGCAGTGTGTTAGATACCGTTGTCATGGATAGTTATAATGCCACCCGCCTGGGTGAGGTGTCTTCCCCTTCCAATTATACTGCCTACAAAAACCTGATCGAATATTCCGGTTTCCAGGTAAATAATAATCCGGCCACCAATGAAGGATATGCCGATGCCCATCTCAATATGCTGATGTCATTGGATAACCTGAACAAGTCACTTACCCTTGATGATATTCTTAATGACCTGTATGTGTCCGGGGTTGGCGATGCCGACAATAATATTTTCAGCGGTTCAGACTTTGTTGCCACCTTGCAGGCATTATTTGAGGTCGCGCTGACCAGGCCCAATGATCCTAAATCGTTCACTCTGCTCTATCTGATGCTGGATGAAAATGGTAATCTTCCCACCTCGGCGCCAGTGGTGAGTGAATATTCAACTTTTTCAGCCAGCCAATCAGTAGTAATGCTATCTGCCCTCCGCTTCCTGGCTGAGCATCATCCCACTGATGTCAGTCTGAACAAAAATACTGCAGTCAACAAATTTGCTAAACCGGCTCAACTATATGATGAGATCCTGGCAGCCTGGTACTCCATCCCGGTATCCAGCGGCAGTTACGATGCCGCAGGTGCCCAGCTGGCCGGAAGTAATACCGCTGGCTTAGTGGGTTTGTATGCTGGTTTTGCGGTCTCTTTCGGGTTAGGATATAATGCTGCCAGTTCTCAAACAGCTCTCACGCCCTACATGATAGGTACCACCATGATGACCGGCAGAGTATTTGGCGGTTGGCTGGCTACTGAGCTGTATAAGATCTGGGCCAACCGGGTGGGAGACCCTATGACTGATGATGATCTCATCAACATTGTGGTCGGGGATGACGGTAGCCTGATCATTGTTTCCGATATCAGAGTGACCCTCACATGGACTGGAGGAGATTATACGGATGTGGATCTACATTTTATTGATCCCAATGGCGAAAGATGTTATTACGGGAATGATATTACGGCTTTAGGCGCCGAATTAGATGTAGACGATGTGGATGGTTATGGCCCGGAAAACATTATCATGTCGCCAGGTGAAGCCATTGCCGGTACTTACTATGTGGAAGTAAATTATTATGATAATGATGGCTGGGTAGGAGGGATTGATGCTACAGTTACCATTACTCTGCATGAGGGATCGGCTAACGAAATATCTAACACCTATGGTCCATATCACATTGCGGTATATGATTATAATGGTAGTGATCCCAATGCCTGGTGGGATGTTGCCAGTATTAACTTTACCACCGGTATGGTCAACATTGCTCCGGGATTACGGGTGAATGATGTGCCACGTCCGACCAAAACCAGGTAATTGTTTTACTGATAAACCATGATGGCTAAAAAATCATGGTTGTTAAAAATGTTTCATTTTAGAGGAATTTCATCAGCCCCCTTGCCAGGGGCTGATGTTTTTTTAGAGAGTTATAGCTGGTCAGGCAGAAAAGCTGTTTTTCTACAAAAACAATTTTAATGTTGTTTTAGATATTTATATATGATAACTTATCGCCGCTATTAACAGTACGCTGTTTTTCCTGCTTTATTGTTTTTAGTTAGTCAGTGTTTCAAAACATCTCTAATAAAAACAAGAATAGATCGTGGAGAATGGTGTCAAGCTGTTCAAAACGATTTTTTTTTGACAAAGCTGAAAACAGATAGGTACACAATTTATACTCTTAAAGAAGGATTGTTTCAATGGAAAAAGGAACAGTGAAGTGGTTCAACGGCTCCAAGGGCTATGGTTTCATCACTCGCGAACAGGGTGAAGATGTATTCGTGCATTACAATGCCATCGAGGGTGAAGGTTACAAAACCTTGAATGAAGGCGATCAGGTAATGTTCGAAATCGGCCAGGGTCCCAAAGGATTGCAGGCCACTAAAGTTACCAAGATCTGATTTTTATTACAGCTCTCGCTAAAAACCCCGAGCTCAAAGGTTCGGGGTTTTTGTATTATATCCAGAAATACATTTCAAACTTTATATTTGTTATCTGAGTTGTGTGATTCACTAATGATCAATGTTTAATCTCATAATGATCTCCTCTGCTACACTGCATTTTCGTGCGCATTTTATTAATGATAAAAAAGTGCAGTTTTAGGGAGATACAGATGGTAGCCTTCTGGGGTGTTTTTATCTGGAAAGAGTTTAAAAGTGAACCTGCCGGTACTAATAAATTACTAGGTTTTATGTTCTTGTGCTTTATCGCCGGATTGGACCTTATTATCGCGGCCAGGCTGATGTAATGAAACCACATCGACACTATTGAAGGGTTTATTAAATAAAAAAAGTTGACAGTGAAAGCATTTACAGGAAAATTACTATGGGTAGCAAAATTGTAGTAGTAGGAAGTTCCAACATTGACATGATTGTAAAAGTTCCTCGTATCCCCAAGCCGGGAGAAACCATTTTGGGTGGAGTATTTGCCACCGCTGCCGGCGGAAAGGGTGCGAACCAGGCAGTTGCAGCTGCCAGAGCCGGCGGTGATGTGGGTTTTGTGGCCCGGGTTGGGGAGGATATGTTTGGTGAAAAATCTGTGCAGGGATTTATCAGTGACAGGATAAATGTCAATCATGTCAAAATAGATAAGAAGAATCCATCCGGTGTCGCCCTGATTTTTTTGGGAGAAGACGGTGAAAATAGTATCGCCGTTGCTTCTGGAGCTAATGGTGTTCTTTCACCTGAAGATGTATATTCCGCCCGGAAGGTTATTGAATCAGCTGATATTTTAGTATTACAACTGGAGGTCCCTCTGGAGAGTGTCCGGTCAGCAGCCGAAATCGCCACCAAAGCCGGAGTGAAGGTAATCCTGAACCCAGCCCCGGCATGCCCACTGGGAGATGATATTTTAAAGCTTGTCACTATTATTACCCCCAATGAATCGGAGGCGGAATTGCTTACTGCAATAAAAGTGGTGGATGAAAAAAGTGCCGAAAGGGCTGCGAAAGTACTGATTGAAAAAGGAGTGGAAACGGTCCTGATCACTCTGGGACCAAAAGGGGTATGGATTACATCCCGTAATCTGTCAAAACTGGTTTCGGGATTTGTTGTCAAAGCAATAGACACCACTGCGGCCGGAGATGTTTTCAATGGTGCTTTGGCGGTAGCCGTGGCAGAAAAAAAATCATTGTTGGAAGCTGCACGCTTTGCCAACGCAGCAGCAGCTTTATCGGTTACCAAACTCGGTGCACAGCCTTCAGCACCTGTCCGAAAAGAGATTGAGGAATTTCTTGCGAAGCATTAGCTTTATAATCTAAAGACTCATTCTATTCGAGATGGTGTTCTAAAAAAATAGCAGAAAGATGGGAAAGTAATACTTTTTGACAGGATAGTCAGCTAAAATATCTTGACCATTCTTTTCTAGCGTAATTTTGGAATAGTGGATTTCTTTCGGATTTTTTTCTTCAAGAGCTGGCAACCTGGCAGTGAGGGGTGCTGCCATCTCTGATTTTGACCGGGCACTTCAGTTAAATGCGGATGATGC
>MESS01000118.1:0-273 GCA_001771055.1 Caldithrix sp. RBG_13_44_9 | reverse complement strand
TCCGATTTTACTCGAGCAATCGCTTTAAATCCGATTTATGCTCAAGCATTCTATAACCGTGGTGTAGCCTATCAATTTGGTTTTCAGGATCTGGGTATTTCTGAAAATATAGCTGTTTCCAAGGCACTGTCAGATTATACAGCTGCCATCTTGTTTGATCCAGATTATAGTAACGCTTATAACAACCGCGGAATGGGGTATGCCCAGAAGGGTGATTATGCTGCTGCAATTCGGGATTTTAGCCAGGTTATTGTACTGAATCCGGATCAAGCG
>MESS01000117.1:9610-9773 GCA_001771055.1 Caldithrix sp. RBG_13_44_9 | reverse complement strand
TCATCTCCAGATGCTCTTCCTCCTTATACTGCTGATGAAGCAAGGTCCATTCCATTTCCCGTTCCGCCAGATTAATTACCCAGATTTTCTCCATGCTTTTCGGTTCGGACAATAGAAAGGTCATGACACGAGTAAATGGGACCAGCACGATACATAACAGGAT
>MESS01000117.1:8665-9552 GCA_001771055.1 Caldithrix sp. RBG_13_44_9 | reverse complement strand
GTATATCCAGTACGGTTAAATAACTCCCGGTCTGTTTGAAGAAAAGCGGTAAACAGAAACGGCGATTTAATTTTTTGCGGCGGACGATCCCGTTTTTTATCCAGTTTCGATAGAGTGTTGGCGGATCATATTCATAAAATTGGTTTGTGATGACCAGTCCATTCACTTCTCCCTGGAGTTGAGTATAGTTGTCCGACCAGACCAGACCATCAACCACAGCTCCTTCTTCAATGAATATTTTTGACTGATTTTGTGCGCCAACGAAAGGATAATTTTCCGAAACCAGTATGATACTTCCGGCTGCAGTGCAGGAAGCATTAATGCGAATAAGACCGGAATCACTTTTACTCTTCACCGTTAAAAGAGTCGGGTAATGCAGGCGGCTTCTATCCTGGATCAAAATTTCCTGGTCTGAAAAAATTTGGCCGCAGAAATTATCCGCTCCGGATAAAATTATCTTCTTCGGAGAATAGAACAATACCTCATGAAAGGTGCTGCCTTGCCCCTGGACCTCGATAGTGTGACTAGAAAAAATCTGAACAAAATGTTCCATGATCAGATTATTTTTCAGAAGGAGCGGTCCATCGGCAATCAATATCAAAGGACCTCGCAGATGCCAATTATTCTGATTCAGCTGTTCATTGGTGACGTAAATCGGCTGTTCCCACCAGTTACCGGCCGAGTCTGCCGAAATATATCGGGAAGTATCCTGCAGGATTTCCGGAAAGGTGAGCAGATCTTCCGACTCAATTACCTCTCGAAATATTTCCCAGATATTTTCCAGGTAATTCCGGTCGATTTCAGGCCTGAGATCCTGTGAAGTTTCAATGATACTGCCGTGGACTGGAATGTCTCTATTATCCTCCTGTTCCCTCAGCTGTACTTTT
>MESS01000117.1:5803-8452 GCA_001771055.1 Caldithrix sp. RBG_13_44_9 | reverse complement strand
GCGCTGTCTTCGGAGGAAATTGTGATCACCGACTCATTGCTTTTCTTCAGCGGACTGAAATCCTGTTTTTCTTCAATTTCCTGCAGAAATTGATAAAGCGCTCCCTCAGCTGAATACTTTGCTTGCAGAAGATGACCTTTGCGACTGACCAGACGCTGCTGCAAGTGATAATAATTTAATATCACCAAAAGCGTACTGGTCATCAGAACAGCGCTGATGAGTACATAGATTAAGGCCGACCCCTTTTGTTCTTTTATAAATTGCATGATTCGTTTTTTCATGATCACTTGCAATTTTCATTCCCACCGTTGGATTGACCGGGAGGGATTGGAGTGCCGGGCTTAAACTGTTGTATCTCATTACTTTTAGGTCTTATGTGCCGGGAACGGCTTGACTGGAGTGAACAAAACTCCCCGCAAATTACCCGGCAAAGCCGAACAGGGTCTAAGTGGTAGAAAAATTAAAACTTTCAGCAATAAGTGCCAGGATAATCATGCAAAAAAAATTGTCAACTGCTCCCTCATCCCTGCAGTCTAAATCCTGAAAAAACAGGGTATCAAGAGTTGGCATTTTTTTTGTCTCATATAAACTTGCAATATTTTGGATGGTGTAAATCGTTCGTTCATCATAGGGGAGGTCTACATGATACATCAGTTCATCCACTCACTCATTCTGCTGCTTATGCTGGTTTTCATATCCGAAGTCCACCCACAGGATTACCGCCGGTTTAATGAATTCAACATGCAGCCGGAGGTATGGCATTTTATGGAACCACTAGAAGGGGAGGTGAATGGCAAGGGAGATTTAAATCTTAGTATTCCGGTCATGATTATCCCGGGCAGTAATGGATTGGATTTTAAAGTAAATTTTTCCTATAAATCCGGCATCCTATATCATCAAACCGCCAGCTGGGTCGGTCTGGGCTGGAATTTCGATCCGGGCAGTGTCACCCGGGATGTGCAGGGAAATATGATCATCAACGATGGTATCGGTGGTCCCCTTTCCTATACGGTGGATGAACATAATGATTTCGATTCCTTTAAATATTTACCGGATGATTATTATATCTCCCTGCCTGGCCGGGAGGCATTCAATATGGCCCGCAGCAATCTCCAGAATTTTAATACTTATGGTTTTACTTCGTTTCTGCATCCCTATAATGGTATTTATGGATTCTATCCCGAGCAGTATAAACCTTACCGAATTGATGCAATGAATGATGATTCTTATGATTTTCCCGGTAATTATTTTATACAACCTGATGTGACTCTTTTTGATATTGTCACCGATGATGGTTACCATTATTTCTTTGGCTTGCCATCACTGGCCATCTATGTTTCTTATGTAGGAGGGAATCCCTATCTCTATCATCCCAATGTTTGGAGGCTGTTGGCCATCGCCGGACCGGATTTTACCGGGGATATCAACCTGTTATTGCAGGGGGATGATTATCAGCTGGGTAACCTGGGACCCGTTCACGCCTATAACCTGCTGGGGAATTATACCGATTGGATCAAATTCGAATACTGCTTCGATGACGGCACTATTTTTTGTAACCAGCAATCCGGATCTTCCCAGCTGCTGCAGCACAGTTATTTGCGCTGGGTGATAACTCCCACTCATTATGCACGATTCCACACCGGACCAAGGACTGATGTTGATTTGCGGGAAGATCCAAAATTTAACACCCAGGCTTTCTACAAAAAACTTACCAGAATAGAACTATATACCCGTGATAGTCAAATGGCCGAAGCAGCGGAATTGCTTCAGGATAATTTTCTGGGACAGCAGTATCATTTCAATCCTAACCAGGGTGACAACAATGGAAAACTAACATTAAAGAATATCATCTTTAAATCATACAATGGTCAGTCCCTGCCCGGTTACACTTTTGAATATGTGGATTTTAATCCTGCCTGGGATTTTTTGCCTGATGTTTTTTATTATGATGGTTATGGATTTTATAATGAAGCGGAAACACCCCGCATCGGCATTGACCGGGATACTTCCGATGCCCAGGCCTGGAGTCTTAAAAAAATTACCTATCCTGCCGGAGGATCTGAATCTTATGAATACAAAAATGATGTGATCAACGATGATAGCCTCCAATATATTTTTAAACCTCAGACCGAGCCTGCCCAGACTGTCTGGTTTCATTTCAATCAGTGGGCTGGTTCCTATTCCTGCCGGCATCAGGGAGGTGTCAGAGTTAGTAAAATAATCCGCAACAATGGGATGGGCGATTCATTGCAGATCACTTATTCCTATGGCCCGGGCCATGTCCCCAGTATTCCTCCCCAACTTCTTCCCTGGGTCAATCTGGATATGTTGATTTCCAAAAATGAATTTCATGTCTATAAACGCGGTGACCTGGATGTGGTTTATGAATGGGTTAAAAAATCATTCAATACCTATAATTATGAAACAACCTTCTATCAGATTTCGCAGGACTACTATCAGAATTTCCCTAATTACGGCCGGATGAATTCTGTTTTTTATGAATCACCTTTGAACAAACATTGGATATTTCATACAGACAATAACAATTTTTTCTGGGGAATTCCCTGGGACTGGCCGGTAAGGAAAATCAGCAATAAAAATAATAGTATTGAAGTAAAAGAATACAACTACCAATCCAGCAACCGCAAT
>MESS01000117.1:5484-5793 GCA_001771055.1 Caldithrix sp. RBG_13_44_9 | reverse complement strand
TGGTTCCGACGTTTAGCTATGGAACTCAATTTTCTACTATTCAGATTGCTCCGGTATTGGCGGTGGAAGATAATATCCGTTCATCCCAGGGTTACTTGCCGCTGGTCTGGCCTTACCAGCAGACTCTCACAAAAAAGATTTATGATGATACCACCAAACAGTTAAAAACCACCCTTATCCGAACTCACGATACATTCAAAAAACAAGAAATTGTATATGCTCATGAGATCGGATCGTATGGTGGAAACAGCTGGGATCCGGCCGCTTTGACAGGGATGAGGAAGGATAATCTGTTGACTGCTCAGGCGC
>MESS01000117.1:2355-5456 GCA_001771055.1 Caldithrix sp. RBG_13_44_9 | reverse complement strand
ACTGGAAGCAAATCAGCAGAGTTGTCCCGCTGAACCGGGAGATTCCCTTACCGTCTGGGTGCATGCCTTTGCCGCTAAGAATAATGGCGATCATGAAGCAAAAAATTTCAGGGTGGATTTTATCCAGACTATCCGCTGGAAATGTATCCTGGATATCAATGACTATGGAGCAGGGGGATGGGGATCTGCTAATTGTCAAATAACCGAAAATAATGTCGTACTGATCAATAAAAATCTAACAGGTACAGTCCCACCTGATCGACATGCCGAATATTCCGGAACTTTTGTGGCCTATCCTGGCCGCTCCTACCAGATGACAGTTTCAGCTGAATCTGAAGATGCTAAAACTTTTTCCACTGGAGAGGTAAAGTATCTGTCCGAACCTCCGCTTCATCTCGCTCTCACTTCCGCTCAGACCATCACCTATGCCAGAGTGCCTTGTTGGAATGGCACCGGAAGTGCTGACACTGACTCAGCCTGGAAAGTACAGCGAATGTATCAGCTGAGCAGCGAAGAGCCGGTTTGTGAGATTCCGGCTTTTAACAATTGGACAGGAACGTATCCATTGGATCCCTTCTGGGAAATTAAAATTGAAGTTTTGAAATATCGTTATGGTAAGGCCATCATCTATAAGGATGGAAATGGTAATCGCCTGCGAATGTTTTATGGTGATAATTCGAACAATACGGATACCACTTTCGCTCCCAATATTTTCGGGCGGGATTATATCACTGCCATCCAGCAAAATGGTTATTGGAATAAACAATTTGATTATGATACTCGATTTAGACAGGTCAATCAAATTACCGATGAAAACAATAATATCACTCGTTTCAATTACGATAGTTTCGGCAGGCTATCCTCCAGTTTGAATCCGGATCAGGATACCACCGTCACCTATCTCTATAAGTATTCATCCCAATGGAGTCCGTCCGGACAATTCCATAAAGATTATCCTAATTACCTCCGTCGCAAGATATTTTTCAGCGGTACTGAGAAATCGGATACTTATGAATTTTATGACGGTCGGGGAAACAAAATTCAAACAGTCACTCCCGACCAGACCAATGATGGGTTGATGGATTATTATTCTGCTTCCAAGCTGGATCTGCTTAACCGGGAAATCAAAAATTATAAAAATTTTCAGCGGACCGCGGTTACCCAGCCTTATTTTGATAAAAATTATCAGAGCCATTCATCCGGGTATACCACCCTTAATTATCTCGATTTTTTTAGCAGCAGGCTGTCACAAGTCATTCACCCTGATCTCAGCAATCATTATTATATGTATTACTTTGAGAAAGCCTCGGATCTCCTGCCGCAGTTCTATCAACCGGCCGATTCAGTGATCTGGTACCATCATCGCACCACCGATGAAAATGGGAACAGAACTGTTCAGCATTTAGATGAATTCGACCAGAAAATTCTGGAGGAACGCTTTCTCTCCTCCAGCCAGTCTTTAAAAACTTATTTCCGATATGATGATCAGGGAAATGTCCTCGAGGTATTCCAGCCTTTGTATTTTAATCCACCGGCCGGAGTAAATCCTGATCATTGTACTATCAGATATCACTACAATACAATGGGACGGATGATCCGCAAAATTTCCCGGGATGATGGCGAGACTCGCTTTAAATATGACAACAACAGCAATCTGCGTTTCAAGCGGGACGCCAATCAGGATTCACTTAATACCTTTGTCTACTATAAATATGACGGATTGGACCGCCTGCTGGAGGAAGGTGTCTGGCCTGATGGTGCGGCTTTTGATATTCCGGAATATTATGAGAATCCGGCCTGGCCGGTGAATAGTGGCACTTGCTGGAAAGTGCGGAATTATTATGATCTGGATTATATCAATCAGGGAGAAAACCATTGTATTGGAAAATTGACAAAATCAGAGGTAAACACCGATACTCAGACCGAAGCTGATATTATCACCACTTTTCGTTATGATAAAATGGGTCAGATGATTGAAAAACGAATAGTAATCGAGGGATTGGAAGAAAAATGCATTCAATTTTCCTATGACCGGCAGGGTAATCTGGTTCAAACAACCTATCCATCAGGAACGATCATTCAGCGAAATTATAATCATCGAAATCTGTTAAAAAAAATCAGTTCGTCCATTTTACCGTGAACAAACAGTGACTATAGATAGAAAGATTTTTAATAGGTTGTAAAAAAGGGGAGCAGGGAGATGATGAGACCAATTATGCTGTTCAGTTTGTTATTCATGATACTGCAATTGAATACCCGCCCGGCGAGAGGCGAGGAACGGATAGAAATACAACGAATGCGGGATTACCACCGTAAAACTTTTTTAAACCCCGATGGTAGTTATACTACTGAAATCAGTGCCGGATTTTTGCATTATGAGGATGCCCGGGGAGATTTCCAGGAAATAAATCGCCAGTTTCAACCTGCCCGTAATCCTCAACACCGTTATGAAATCTGGGATGGCCTCTATCGAGTGTGTATTGAAAAGATTGAACAGAATGAATTGGTTTTCAGTTTTCAGCCTCAGGGTGGACCGGCCATCAGATGTTCTCTGTTAGGATTGGTTTTTTATAATCAATCCGCCAACCGGCACCTCATCTGGAGAAAAGTCAGGAAAGTCACTCCCCTGGTGAATGGGAATAAACTGCGGCTGGAAAATATCTTTCCAGGGATTTCACTTCAGTACACCTATACTGACCTGAAATTTAAGGAAGAGATATTTCTTTCCCAGTCTGCCCGCACTGCTTTGCCTTCACCTGGTTCTTTAGGTCTGGGAAATCAGAATATTTATGTCGGTTTCTTAACCAAAGTAGAAATGGACAGTGCCCTGGAAGTCTTGGTTGAAGGCCAGAAGATCAGGCAGCCAGCTCCGGGTTTAGTTTCGAAATTGGCCTGGAATCATGAAGGCCCACAGCTGGTGAGTTTTGAGAATCTTACCGGAAAAGCATATTTTCATTTTCCGGTCGATTTTGCGGTAAATGAAGCCTTTCAGGATTCGGCTGCTCAGGCTAATCATTCCCAGCAAATGATCAGAAAATTTTTCAGCACTGCCGACGGGGATTTTATTCTCAGTCTGGTGCCCCTGAACTGGCTCAGGTCTC
>MESS01000117.1:0-2347 GCA_001771055.1 Caldithrix sp. RBG_13_44_9 | reverse complement strand
GGGACAGTGGTTTTCGATCCTCAGATTTCGCTGGGATCACAAAACAATGATACCTGGATTGAATACAACAGCAGCGCCAGTTTTCATACCTCAACCGTTATTCGGGTGGGGAGGGGATCCACCTTTAATTGGAAACGGGGTTTACTCAAATTCAATTTCTCGCCAAACTCCCTGCCGCAAAATGCCAAAATAAACTCCGCTACCTGTAAATTGTATTGGTATACCAGCTGGAAGGTTGCCAATGGTACTTATGTGGACCGCCCGATCTTTCTTCATCAGTTGCTGAAAGAATGGAATGAATCGCAGGTCGACTGGTATGAGGCCAGGACCGGAACAAACTGGTCCAGCAACGGTGTGGGTTTTAATAATCTGGATGCCCGCAATGAATCGGAAGATATGCTGGTGTGGGGCATTTCCGGATATCCTCGCTGGATGGAATATAACATTACCCAACTGGTGCAGCGCTGGCGGGACGGAAGCAGTCCAAACTACGGAATGATCCTGTGGGCTGCCAATGAGGACGATTATTCCAATGCCGATGAAAAGTGGATCTATTCCTCAAACTATTCTGACGCCTCCAAGCATCCCAAATTAGTCATCAATTATACCCTGGATGACCTGGTGGAATATACTTATACTCCCTCTGCCACAGTCGATTCAGTTTATTTTGGGAAAGATCTCATAAAAGGGAATTACGATTATACCATACGTGATTGGGTCAATCGCATAGCCTATCGCGATATCAACAATGGGCAACCTTTTACCGTTGATTACAGCTATGACTTAACAGGCAACATTCTCAGTCAACAATATACTAATCTTTCCGAGTCAGACCTGGTCAGTTACAGTTATGATCCGGTCTATCAATTAAAGACCACTAACAGCGTTGTTCATGATGACCAGGAATTTACCTATGATGCCAATGGGAATATTGTGTCCAAGAAAATAAATTCGGTCACCACCAGCTATCTGTATCGACTGGCCCATCCTAATCAATTACAGCAGGTTGGCTCCCGTAATTTTTCTTACGACGGGAATGGAAATATCCTTGGTGATGGACGTCTGGATCTGGAATATGATTATAAGAATCAGCTGTTGTCTGTAGGTGGACCAGCGGCTGAACAATATCTCTATGATAATGGGGGTTTGAGGGTAAAAAAGAAGGAGGGAGTATCCAGTTCTGGCACCGGCTATAATGTCACCGAATGGGTATTACAATTGAGCTCCGCGGTGAATGGAGTGGTGCCCACTGGCGGTAGAAGTATGTACCGTATCCGGGTAAATACTGCCGCTGGCAGCGGGGATCATTATACCAATGAAAAAATTGTGATTGCCGATGGTTTAAACATTCCGGTAACAACTGGAAGTTATTTAGAATATGACATCAGGGCCGGACAGAGTTCCAGCATGCGGGTTTCAGTCCAATTCTATTATTTCAATCCGGCCACCAATCAATATGCCTATTCCTGGGATTTAAATTATACCGATCAGAATGGAGTATCAAACTACTGGAAAACCGATCTGAATTCCCGTTATGTCAATCAGTGGTACCACCGGGTGCTGCCGCTTACCAGTTTGCAGGGAAAGATCATTAAAAAAGTTTTTTTTATGACCAACGATGATCCCAACATCACTGGTCCGCAAACTTATATTTTTTATGGTGATGAGATCAAAATTGACGGCCAGGACCTCGGGAGGGCGAATGGTAACGCGGCAGCACCCACTGTTTTTTACGAAAATTTTGATGACGGAAATATCCATGATGGAATTCCGGTGGATTGGTTTACCACTGGCTCCTATTGGACCGTTTCATCCGGGAATCTGTACTGGTCTAACTGGAGCAGTTCCAGCAGCGGCCAGTGTTCCCATCCGGATTTGACCTATGATGATTTTGAAGTTCAATTTGAACTGAAAGCGGATGGCCGATATGCGGATAATTACTGGGCCGGTTTTGCCTTCCGGAAGGATCATCATAATGACTGGTACAACCAGAGTGGCTATCTGCTGTATTACCGTTATAATGGGGAAATCTGTCTATATAAACCTTCTGAAATTATTGCCAGTGTGCAGACCGGTAAAATCCTGGCCAATTTTCATTCAGTAAAAATCAGCGCTCAGGGAAGTACCATCAAAGTCTATGTGGATGGGAATCTTTACCTCAATATCACCGATGATACTTATCGTTCCGGTTATTTCGGTTTAAACGTTTTGGGAGTAGGGGCACGGTTTGATAATCTAAAAATTTCTGGTATTCCGGTGGAGAACGAAATATATTATGTCCGTGGCGGAGAGGGAAATGTGATTGCCGAATATGATGGATTGGGAAATTTAGTGGCTGAGTATGTTT
>MESS01000116.1:19708-22955 GCA_001771055.1 Caldithrix sp. RBG_13_44_9 | reverse complement strand
AAAACCAATTATTGACAGATGCTATCAATTTGATGAGATTGTCGAGGCTCACAGCTATGTTGGAAAAGGACATAAAAAAGGAGGAGTAGTAATAAAAGTAAAATAAAAAAATAACGAACGCACAACACAGGCTCATACGCCATAAGGGTTTCAGTGGTATGCAAAGGTCATCACCCGCATCAATTTTTGGTGTATCTGGATAGGGGATTAGCCCGCAATCCCTTACTGGCCATACCGCAAACCGTTAGGCGGCATTCGTTTTCTATTTATAATCTTACAAAATAAAGGACCTAATATGAGTTCGGGAGACACAGCAAGAATACATCATCATACAGCCAGATTAGAAATTATTGAGCGACTTCGTTTGAGAGATAATGTTCTCGTTACATTTCTTGGAGCCATTGGAGCTTTGTTTGGTATTTCCTTCGGAACTTCCGTAAACAAGGAGATTTTGCTCGTTATACCCTATCTCTCTCTTGGGGCAGCTACAATAATATCACAACATCAAGAAGTTATTGGATCACTAGGCCAATTTCTCCATAATGAGCTTCAACCATTTATGAATACCATCAATGAATCAGCTCCACAATGGGATACCTCAGATGCATTGGGCCGATATATGCAACAAGCAATTTGGTTGAGAACAATTGGCCACCTTTTGCTGATAATTACACCCGCGTTAATAGCACTTTTTCTTAATTGGCGTCATGGATTCTATTCAGCATTCCCTGAAGGTCCGGTCTGGTGGTCGGGTATATTATTCACTGTTTTGGCAATCGCAGTAATAATTAAGAGTTATAAATGGAGGCGTTCAATCCAGAGTAGTTCCAAGTAATTTGTACTAACGATAAGTAGTCTAAACGAACACCGCATAACAATCGGCCGCCCGCCGCTCGTTTTAAAGAGATAGGATTATTGTGCTCTCTTACTCCGCCAGCTGGCGGACTGCGTGTAGCTTTGAACGTTGTGCGTTATTGGGCTGGATACTACTTTTTATTTATAGTTATATTCATCATTGGGCATTATATTTCAATAAAGGTTTTTCAAAACCAATATGACGAAAATTGAAAAGATTCTTAACCAGGTTCTTCGGGGAACTTCTGATGTCAATATTGATTTTGATGATTTAAGAAGCTTACTTCATCAATTAGGCTTTGAAGAACGGATTAAAGGCAGTCATCATATATTTTGGAAAAAGGAAGTTGTGGAAATTATTAACCTTCAACCGAAAAGATCAAAAGTAAAACTTTATCAAGTTAAACAAATTCGTAATGTCATTGTAAAATATAAATTGGGAGACCTCTCTGGTGAATAAGTATGAAGTTATAATCTATTGGAGCGATGATGATGAAGCTTACATCGCGGAAATTCCTGAGCTTCCTGGATGTGTAGCAGATGGAGAGACCTATTTTGAGGCATTGAAAAACGTTGAGGTCATCACTCAAGAATGGATAGAGACAGCTCAAAAACTCGGGCGGGATATACCTCAACCTAAAGGCCGTTTACTCTACGCGTAATCTCTACAATCCAGCCCAACACCGCATAACAATCGGCTACACGCCGCTCGTTTTAAAGAGATGGGATTATTGTGCTCGCTCACTCCGCCAGCTGGCGGACTGCGTGTAGCCTTGACCGTTAACTGCAATTGCCCATTCATTAGGAAAGAGGTGCTTCTATGAAGATTTTCCTATTTTTTCAAGCCACGTTAGTGGCTGCATTGCTGCTGTGCCAGCATCTTTCATTTGCCCAGTCTGGCTGGGTTGCCCGGCAGAGCGACACACGCAACGCGTTGCTTGCGATCGATTATTATCCCACCAACCCTGCTGTGCTTGTAGCCGTCGGTTCCAACTACGTCATACGACGCTCAACGGATGGGGGTCAGACGTGGCATGAGGGTTTCGATCCTCGGTATATCTTCGATGTGGCATTCACTGATACGGGCGCGTCGGCCATAGCAATCGCTGTAGGCGCCCAAGGGAGAATCCTTCGCTCGGCAAACGGCGGCCAAAGCTGGTCGACCAGAGCCAGTCCCGCGACTACAAGATTGCACAATGTTGATTTCCCCACACCCACCGTTGGCTACGCTGTGGGAGAACTCGGAACCGTTATCAAGACAACTGACGCCGGCTTGACGTGGTTCAGTGGAGGAGTGGTCTCTCCGTTCGACCTTAACGGAGTTTCATTCTCTGATGCAAACACAGGGACTGTGGTGGGAGCAAACGGCGCTATCTTCCGCACGACAACCGGCGGAGGAACATGGTTTGCTCAGAACAGCGGCACACCACACCAACTGAATGGAGTCGATCACTACCCACCGGATCCTTTGGATATTACCGCCGTCGGAGACAGCGGCATAATCATCCGTTCTACAAACGGCGGACTCACTTGGGTTGGTGGCGGAAGCCCTGATCCGGCCGACCTATCCGAGATCACTTTTTATGATAACAACCGCGGGGCAATCGTTGGAGAAGGAGGAAAAATCTATCTGACCTCCAACGGAGGAACGACATGGCTGCCACAAACGACTGGTGTAGTCAGTGCTCTGCATGGGGTTGCATACATCCCCACCGATCCACAAGATATCCCCGCCGTGGGCGCGGATGGTCTCATCCTGCGGACAATAAACGGCGGTGCAACGTGGGGACAGCAAACGTCCTTCACCGACAACGTGTTGCGCGGCATTGCCATGACTCGCACGACTCGTGTTGCGGCCGGAGCGGGCGATAACATTCGACGATCAACGAACAGCGGAGCGTCTTGGTCTATAGTCACTACAGGGTATACTCTTCGTGATGTCTGCATCGTCCCCGGCACTCAGGAGGTGTGGGCGGTGGGTGATGGGGCCACAACCTTGAGCTCGATGTTCTTCTATTCCTCTGACGGCGGCATCAATTGGGCAGCGAGGTTCAACCTGGGCGTGGAGTCATTCTCTGCTGTGCAATTCGTCGACAGCCAGCGAGGCTATCTGGGGTCCTCGTCTTTGGGGCGCGTATACCGCACAACAGACGGCGGAGCATCATGGGCGAACACATCAACTCCTCCCCCAATGGTTCGTGTCTTCGATTTTGCCTTCAAAGACTCGGTCACGGGTCATGCTGTCGGCGCAAGTGGAATTGATGGGAGGATTTCCTTCACGATAAATGGTGGAACGAATTGGGCCGGCCAGGCGCCTAGCCTGATCCCGTACCTTCGGGGAATCGCGTACTGGGCTTCAGATCCGAATATCCGGACAGTGGTGGGTGACTCT
>MESS01000116.1:18806-19296 GCA_001771055.1 Caldithrix sp. RBG_13_44_9 | reverse complement strand
TTTATTTGGTAATAGCTCGATCAAATAGTACTAGCTCCATGCCGCCGTCAGTTGATAGATGCTAGTCGGCGGCACGGCATTGCTACTACAGACGTTGTGCGTCGATGTTTTGCCTGCTCAGAGAAATCGACAAATCAATAAGAGAACAAAAGCCTCGTGATTTCACCAACATAAGGAGAAACAGCATGGAAAAGTCTCAAAAAATGCCCCAGATCTACGGATACCTGGTATGCCTGGTCGCCATTATTACCGTCCTCATATGTGCGTCTACGCTTGTCTACGCCATACTCGACCTGGGAGATCCGATACATGCCGGGTACACACCACCCGGGACACCGAGCCTCGCCTCCTTTGATAATTACAAAATGGATATTCTTAAATCGGTTCCCAAGGAAGGTGAGTCAGCAAAGACCGCCTACATTCCTGACGACCAAACTCTGCACGCAATGTACGAGGCGGCAAAAGACGACAAGATTCAGTTCATACGACA
>MESS01000116.1:18428-18791 GCA_001771055.1 Caldithrix sp. RBG_13_44_9 | reverse complement strand
GATCGTAATAGACAGCATACTTATCGTGATATGTATCGTGCTCTTTGTAACTCACTGGAGGTGGATGCGGAAGCTTTCGAAAGCTGAGGTGTAGGAAACTTGCTGCGACTGAAATGATGGAATAGAATCTACCCGCAAACACAATCATGGTGCATCAGCAAACATTGTCAGCGCAGGTTCTTGGACAGGATCGAACTCTTCGAACGCATAACAGCACAAACCACAACAAGCGCTTTTTTGATAGAGAATAATTGTGCTAATTCCATACCGTTTGCCGTAAGATGCAATTACTTGTTGATAGGCGGCAAACGGAATGGCGTTGTTTGTGCAGACGTTTTGTGAAAATGCGCTGCCAAATAATTT
>MESS01000116.1:16148-18357 GCA_001771055.1 Caldithrix sp. RBG_13_44_9 | reverse complement strand
TCAACAATGCGTAATTTTCAACAATTCACAGCTATAATCGAACGGGAAGAAAACCAATATGTTGCTCTTTGTCCTGAACTTGATATTGCCAGTCAGGGGAATACCATTGAAGAAGCACGTCAGAATCTCAAAGAAGCTCTCGAATTGTTTTTTGAGACTGCCTCCCCCCAAGAGATTCAAAACCGTCTTCATAACGAAGTTTTCATTACCCGGCTCGAGGTAGCTGTTGGGTAAACTGCAAATATTATCTGGACAAGAAGTATGTCAAATTCTATCGAAGCACGGTTTTATAATGGTGCGACAAAGAGGGAGTCAGGTCGTGATGCAAAAAAAGACAGGATCATTCGACAATTACCGTACTTGTTCCACAACATAAAGAAATCAGAATTGGGATTCTTCGATCTATCATTCGACAATCTCAAATTCCATCTACTGAATTCGAAGTTTAAACATTATATCTGCTAATTAATGACGGCGCAATTCACATAACAGCACAAACCACGACACTTACTTTGTTGAAAGAAAATAGTTGTGCTCGTTCCATTGTTTTTGCCGCAAAAAAATTGGTCAACTGCCTGCCGAAGGCACTTCGGCAGGCAGGTTTTATAACGGCAAAAACAACAGCTTGGTTTGTGCACACGTTGTCTGAAATAGATAAAGAAGAATTTCTATGAATACCAACAATCTAAAAGAATTAAAAGTAGGAGATTTGACGGCAAAACTTCCGCTAATTCAAGGAGGAATGGGAGTTGGAATTTCTCTATCCGGTCTGGCATCCGCAGTAGCTAACGAAGGCGGTGTAGGTGTTATTGCTGCCGCAGGTATTGGAATGCTTGAACCTGATTTCTCGACAAATTGGTTGGAAGCAAATATTAGAGCGTTAAAAAGGGAGATTAAAAAAGCCAGAGAATTAACCAAAGGAATTCTTGGTGTCAATATCATGGTGGCATTATCAAATTTTGCTGATCTGGTAAGAACGGCTATTGAGGAGGAGATAGACATCATCTTTTCCGGGGCCGGACTTCCCCTTAATCTTCCACAGTTTTTAAAAGGAAGCACAAAGACGAAGTTGGTTCCCATTGTTTCTTCTGGAAGGGCGGCCAGTATCATTTCTAAAAGATGGTCAGAAAAATATAACTACCTCCCTGATGCTTTAGTCGTAGAGGGACCATTAGCGGGGGGACATCTTGGGTTCAAAGAAGAGCAAATTAGCGATCCTGCGTATTCGTTAGAGAAACTTATTCCAGAAGTGATTAAAGCGGTAAGACCATTTGAGGAAAGGTATAAGAAACCTATCCCGGTAATTGCCGCTGGTGGTATATATACAGGAGAAGATATTTATAAATTCATACAATTGGGTGCTTCAGGAGTTCAGATGGCAACACGTTTTGTTACCACTTATGAATGTGATGCATCGATAAAGTTTAAGCAAACTTATATTGATTCGAGTAAAGAAGATATCGTGATTATAAAAAGTCCGGTTGGTATGCCGGGAAGAGCGATTAGAAACAAATTTATTAATGATGTCAATAATGGGAAAAAGAAACCGTTTAAATGTCCCTATCATTGTATTATAACCTGTGATTATAAAAACAGCCCCTATTGCATTGCCCTTGCTTTACTAAATGCCAGGAAGGGCAATTTAAAACACGGGTTTGCGTTCGCTGGAGAGAATGCTTATAGAGCAAAGGGAATTATTTCTGTTAAAGAATTGATAGAATCTTTGATAGAAGAGTATAAGAATGTATTTAAGTGAACAACTTAACACAACCCAGGGCTTGTTATCTCGTGATAACCAACTCAAGATACCAGCTACTTTGCCCAAATAGCCTATGTCATGCCGTTTGCACTTTAACGCAAGGGGCATACATATCATTAGAAAGCGGCACGCCATTGAACGGCCACTTCAGCAAGCCTCAACGTTAGGTGAAAGCATACTATAAGGGAGGATTATTTATGGAATCCTATGTGACACCAGAAACTATTGGAGCAATGTCAAAACTGTGGCTTGAAAAGATTTTGGCTTTCAATCAACATCGAATGCAGCTTAACCGAGAGAAGGCGGCTCTTCTTGTTATTGATATGCAGCAATTTTTCTTGGACCCGGATTCTCCGATGTTTACCTGTGGGGGAATCGCCATTCTTCCAACGCTCAAACGACTCATAGATGTTTTTCGAGTGGCGGGGCGTCCGGTGATCTACACACGAC
>MESS01000116.1:13463-16083 GCA_001771055.1 Caldithrix sp. RBG_13_44_9 | reverse complement strand
GAAGGAAGTCCAGAAAGCGAAGTGCACCAGGATATGTCCCCGTTTACCGGGGACAAGGTCGTCCTCAAGCATCGCTATTCTTTATTCTACAATATGGATTTGGAAACAGTGCTTAGATGTCTCAAAATAGAAGACCTTGTCATTTCTGGCATTATGACCAATATGTGCTGCGAATCCACAGCGCGCGATGCCTATTACCGTGATTACAGAGTTTTCTTTCTCGCTGATGCCACAGGGACAATCAATGAAGAGGTGCATTTAGCGAGTTTGCTCAATCTCGCTTTCGGGTTTGCGAATGTAACAACAGTCGATGAACTTATCCATCAGTTACGAAAGTAAGGGAGAAAGTCATGTGCCTTCGCCTAACAGCGGATATTAGGTTCCACTCCCTTCAGTCGTTCCACCCAAATTGTTCTCCTGATGGTCGAGCAACTTCTCATATCCGCGGAATGTTATGAGCAAGTTAAAAAAACCAAACGAACAGCGTTCAAGAAAACCACCTTATGTATTACCTTTGGATATATCTTGATAAAGAAAACTGTAGACCAGCAAACAGTATAAAAACGGGGCGTTACCGAAAAGCCAAACGAGTAGGACAAAATTTAATACAGGAACAAAATGAAAACATCTATCAGAGTATTTCATTGGTTACCGCGGATTATCTGTATCCTGGCTATTCTTTTTGTTAGTTTATTCGCAGCTGATGCTTTTGCACCCGGGCTAACCATCTGGCAACAACTTGGTGCATTCTTCATCCATCTCATTCCATCTTTTATTTTGCTAGCCCTCCTTATCGTTTCCTGGAAATGGGAATTTATTGGTGGTATCATTTTTACGGTAATAGGTCTTGGCCTGAGCCCGTTGGTATTTATGATAAATTATAAAATGAACCACTCCATTTGGATGAGCCTCGGCATCATCCTGATGATTACTATCCCATTCGTCGTTGTGGGTATTCTTTTTATTATGAGTCATAACAAGAAGAAAAAGAATCTTCCGGCAGTGTGATGGTTCAAATAAAATACCAGACACATTATTTGAAAATACAATTATTGTAAGAAAAATGGAATCTTCCGGTGATTGTAAATTTTTAATAGTAAGCATTGTAAATTCTTAATATCATGAAAAAATCACTTGTACTGAGTATTGTTATTCTTTTAATGGGAGGATTCTATTTATCTGCTCAGGACACTTTATCCAATGGGAAATCGCTGAATTTTCCCATCAAAAAGTATGGGATTAGTATTGGCAATTCCTATGAGTTTACGGGCATTCGAATAAATTTTGCTGATGAAAATGTAAATAGAATTAATGGTTTGAATGTCACTTTTTGGTTAAAGATGTTCAAAAACCAAAATGCAGTTGTAAACGGTATTAGTGTTGGAGTAATACCTGCGGCTGGTACTATGCGACTAATTAATTTAGGGCTGCTTGGTTTAGGCGCTGCAAATCAGTTGAACGGTCTATCTATCGGCGGATTTGTTCTTGGCTCCGGTGGTAATATTAATGGATTATGTGTAAGCGGGCTGGTGACAATGGCTGATGGCGATAATTCGGTTATCTCAGGTATCGCTGTATCTGGAATAGGTATAGGTGCTCATAAGGCTATCAATGGATTAGCCGTTGGGGGATTAGCTGTTGGCACCGATGGAGATATCAACGGCGTTGCTTCCAGTTTGGCATACATATCTGCCGGAAAGAATTTCCAAGGCTTAGCCGTTACTGTCGGTTATCTGGAATCCGATATGTTTAAAGGGATAGCTATTGCCGGTTATACCAAAACCAATCAAATGCATGGATTAGCGATTACATTATATAATAGAACGAAAGAATTGCATGGCATTCAGTTTGGATTAATGAATTATGCCGAAAATAATCCAAAAGGATTAAGAATGTTACCTTTCATTAATTTGCACTTGTGAAAAACCAAAATAGTGATAAGTAAACAATTTATTAAAAGTGCTAACAATTGAATATACATTGACAGATAAACCAAACCTGCCCATAACAACACCTAAAACCAATTGCCGGTTTAGTGGTTGTTTGACAAAGAGTTAGTAAATCTAAACGATATACAAATTAATACACGAAGTGCGGCAAATCGGCAACTGGTCTTAGCTGCAGCTGTTATTTAGAATTTCACTTTTATCAACTGAAAGGACAATCTTATGAAAACCTCTCTTGTGCTATTCACATTATTCTTCAGTGTCCAGTTCCTTTTGCCATCCAATACATACCCGCAGTGGCAACCGGAGGTACGGCTTACCAATGACCCGGCTTCTTCTATTACATCTGAAAATAATGCCTGGTGCATTGCCGCAAGCGGAAATGATGTGCATGTAGTATGGTACGATGATCGTGATGGTAACGATGAAATATACTACCGGCAATCAACCGATGGAGGCTCAAGTTGGGAAGCAGATACCCGGCTGACTGATAATTCTGCCTATTCATACATTCCTACGGTATCCGTATCCGATCAAATTGTCCACCTGGTATGGGTTGACACCCGTGATGGGAACGACGAGATATATTATAAGCGCTC
This sequence comes from Caldithrix sp. RBG_13_44_9, assembly GCA_001771055.1. Taxonomy (GTDB): domain Bacteria; phylum Calditrichota; class Calditrichia; order RBG-13-44-9; family RBG-13-44-9; genus RQOF01. The sequence continues at coordinate 13,538 of MESS01000116.1, read as the reverse complement.
AACCGATGGAGGCTCAAGTTGGGAAGCAGATACCCGGCTATCGAATAATTTTGCAGCTTCATACTATCCTTCTAT
>MESS01000116.1:1782-13447 GCA_001771055.1 Caldithrix sp. RBG_13_44_9 | reverse complement strand
GTTGTACTCGTGGTATGGGAAGACAATCGGGAGGGGAACAATGAAATATACTGCAAGAGTTCAGCAGACGGAGGTATTAACTGGGGAGCTGAAACACGGCTTACCAGTAACTCCGCTGCTTCAAACAATCCTTCGGTAGCAGTATCCAGTTCCTTTATGCATGTGGTCTGGCAGGACAATCGGGATGCAAACCGTGAGATATACTATAAATGCTCTACTGATGGAGGTGTTAGCTGGGGAACAGATATACAGCTAACCAATAACTTTGCTGATTCACGCTATCCCTCTGTTTCATTATCGGATTCCTGTGTGCATGTGGTATGGCACGATAATCGTGATGGCAACGATGAAATATACTACAAGCGCTCAACAGATGGAGGTCTCAACTGGGGACCAGAAACCCGGTTAACGAATGACTCCGCTTCTTCATTCGATCTCTCTATATCAGCATCCGGTCAAGTTGTGAATGTGGTATGGACTGATACTCGTGATGGAAATGATGAGATTTATTACAAACAGGACCCCACTGGTAGTCCTACTGGCATGAAAATATTGGATGACATGGTCGCAACTGAATATAGCTTATTTCAGAACTTTCCAAACCCTTTCAATCCAAGTACAACGATCCGTTTTGAGTTGCCGAAAGAATCCTTCGTATCTTTGAAGGTGTATAATATTCTGGGTGAAGAGGCAGCGACTTTGCTGAGCGATAAGCGAGCGGTAGGCCGTTACGAAGTTTCGTTTGATGGTTCTGGATTAACAAGCGGCGTGTATTTTTTCCGTTTACAGGCGGGGGAATACACAAAAATAAACAAAGCCTTATTACTCAAATGAAAAGGGCAACTTATATAACAAGCGTGTTTGCGACGCTCACTTCATTGAAATAAATATGATTGAGTTCGTTCTATTCAGCCACTTAGAAAGAGCATTGGTTCATTAGATCTCGTGTTGGCACGACCATAATTACACCGAACATTATAGCACATTTAATAAAAAACATAAGTAGTTGACAGAAAAAATAACAAACCTGAAATTTTTAAATTCATTGATATGGAATAAAATAAAATCGCTATTATAAAGTATAATGCTTTAAAAAACAGTGAGATTTAATAACAATGATTAAAGCAATCAAATTTCATAATTGCACCACCAGAAATAAATTAAAGGTTTTGATACAAATACAACCAAAAGTGGCTGCTAAAAGAATGAGAGTATTCCTGAATAGCGCATTAGTCTTTGGATTACTTGGTTCATTAATAACCATATCCAACTGTGATAAAGAAAATCCAGTAGAGAATCCCTTACCGACCTACCCGGATGTGGATCGTAAAGATAAACTGCCGGATGATATTTCCAAGCGAGGTCCTGATACAGATCAACATCCTCCCATACTTCATTCCACTGAATTCGAAGAACCGGTTCCTTTATCTTCAGGGATCAACACCGCCGGTGCAGAAGATTCACCCTTTATTCTTCCCGACGGAAATACCTTGTATTTCTTTTTTACCCCGGATGTCAGAGTACCGGCAGAACAACAGTTTTTCGATGAGGTAACGGGGGTGTGGGTATCTTATAAAGTTAATAACGAATGGGAAGAAGCAGAACGGGTATGGCTGCAGGACCCCGGAAAATTAGCTTTGGACGGAGCGGTAGCTGTTCAGGGGAACGAAATATGGTTCGCATCGGCCAGAGAGGGATTTACAGCAGTGAATATGTTTACCGCGGAATGGGTAAACAATAAGTGGATGAATTGGAAATACTCGGGCGATAGATTAATGAAAGAAATTCAGATCGGAGAAGTTCATATTCACGGCGATAGTCTATATTTCCATTCGGCCAGAACAGGAGGCTTAGGATCGTTTGATATCTGGGTGACCAACAGGAACGGAGACCTTTGGTCTGATCCCATCAATATTGAAGCTGTTAACAGTAATGAAATGGATGGATGGCCGTTTATTTCATCTGACGGAAACGAACTCTGGTTTACAAGGATGAATCAAGGGACTCCGGCCATTTTTCGATCATTAAAGAATGGCGGATCCTGGAGTGCACCTGAATTGATTCTCTCACAATTTGCCGGGGAACCAACTTTGGATAATGCCGCTAATCTTTACTTCGTCCATCATTTCTATGAAAACGGGGTGATGATAGAAGCCGATATTTACGCTGCATACAAAAAATAATTAGTCGGGCTATTGGGTTGTCTGGTGTTTAGAGATGATGAGTAAAGATAATCTGTTTTGCTGAATATATAGTCTGTGAGGGATTTCATTCGGCACCACCTGATTTGCGGAATAAATAAACATGGTAATCTCTGGCTTCTGCTATCAATAATACCAGATTATATTAGCGCAATTTAGTATATACTAAAATTCATATCAGAAAGGAGTAATGGATGACTAAAATGAAAACCACCGGAATTTGCAGCTATTGTAAAAAGGAAGTCAAAAAGAATGCCCGGTCAATTGTGAGCCATTTGTCAGACTGTGAGATCAGTAAGAAATCGAATAAGGAAAAAGTCAGCGAATACCTGATTATCTTAATTGAAGGAAAATATGCACCGGAATACTGGCTGGTGATTAAAGCAAAAGCCGATATTACCATGAAAAAAATCGATAAATTTATCCGGGATATCTGGGTGGAATGCTGCGGGCATTTAAGTTCATTTTCCGATGGTTACTCAAAAATAAGCATGAATTGGGAAATCAGCCAGATTTTTGAAAAAGGCCATAAAATCGATTATGAATATGATTTTGGAACCCCCACTGAAATTTCTTTATCATTAATACAAGAAATTGAGGACACCGATGATAAAGAAATTCAAATGTTATTCCGCAATAAAGAGATCGATTTTACCTGCGATGAATGCGGTGAGAAAGCAGTGATAATCTGCCCCATTTGCTTATATGAAAATCGAGGTACACTCTGTGAATCCTGTGCTGAAAAGCACTCCTGTGTTATTAAAAGTGGAGAGGAAATCCTTTCACCTATTGTAAATTCACCCCGAGTCGGTGAGTGTGGATATACCGGTTATGAAGATAGATATGTGGAAAAATATTTCCCGAATGGGATAATTTAAAACGTCCAGTAAATTTCCATTTGCCCTGAATAATCGTTTTTTGTTATCTCCACTATATTCGGATGTTGTTACTCTATACCAAAGAAATAGATTTAAACAATTATTGAATTATGACTATATACAAGACCATAACGATCAGCCATATCCTTGGAAGATTCAGAAGCAGTTCTTCCTCACCGTTTCTGGCGGCCGATGCGGATCATAATTGTTATGTGCTCAAAAATCCTTTAAGCGGAAACAATAATTTCGAATTATTATCGGATGCTCTTTTATCTATCATTACCAAAAACTGCCAAATACCAGTTCCGGAAAAAGTGAAAGTAAAATTTGCGGCCTATCCGGTTACCGGTCCCTCTTTAAATGATGAGGATTACGAAAGCATCCGGCAATTTGTCCAGCATGAATTATTAGCCAGCCGTTACCTAGATGGCGACCAAAAATTGGATCCGGCAGATATCGACCCCATTTTAAAGATCCCAAAATGAACCGTAATATTCTCATCTTAATTTTTCTGTCATTAATCTACTGGGATGTTAAAGGTCAGGAAATCGGCTTCACTGTGTCACAAGTTTTTTCCTCCAATTATGAACTGCAAGACCCCTTTGGCTTGGGATTTTTATTTGCCCTGCCTTCTAACTCAAGTTTTAAAATAAAATTAGAGTATAATTACCATCAAAATACCAGGAACTATTTTGGACTGCTGGTCAGCGGATTTTTACTAGGCACACCTGAAGAAGAATCGGTACAAAGCCGCTCTAAAATACACAGCTATGAGATCTCATTGAATAAATCACTGTGGCTCTCTGGCAGATTGAATCTCTATTTCAGTTTTGGCTTGCATGCGGACAAATTCCAGCTTAACCGGCAGGGTTTGGAAACCGGAAAAATGGTTGAGTTTGAGGATGAAACGAAATGGGGATATCTGGTAGCTATCCAGCCTGAAATTTCTATAACTGAAAAAATTCCTATCAAGGTTTATGGAGTGGTTAAAGTAAAACAATTTTTAACCTCCTCAGTAATACTGGATGCTGAAAATCCGTTTGGTGAAGCGTTTGGAGTAGTGGAAATTCAGTTTGGACTTTTATACAAAATATAACTCTCACAGAATGCCAGCTTCATATCATCAAGGGACAACGATCTGCTTGCTCAGCTGTCAATGATTAGTTAAAATCTGACAGCTGGAGGAATTTAAGGATAAAGCGAAATATGAAAATAGCTGTTATCTCCGATATCCACGGTAATCTGGTTTCACTGGATGCTGTTCTGGAAGACATCCGGAGAGAAAATGTGGACCAGATTATTTGCCTGGGTGATGCGGCTACCCTCGGTCCGCTACCTTCGGAAGTGATCGCCCGTCTGCAGGAATATAACTGCCGCTGCATCCTCGGAAACCATGATGAATACCTGCTCCAACCGCATTTGATTTACAGTTATACCCATGAACAACCAATCATCAATGCGGTTCAATGGTGCCATGACCGGTTGTCCGATGAGGAGATTGCTTATTTGTCTGCTTTCCCTCGTACTATGGAGATTGCCATTGACCCAATGATCACTCTGATTTGTTTTCATGGTTCTCCGAAGTCAAATACTGATATTATCCTGAGTACCACCTCCTCACAACAAATTGACGAACTGCTCCAACCATCTGAGAAACACCTTTATGCTGGCGGACATACCCACCTCCAGATGTTACGCCAACATAAGGGCAGTTTTTTACTGAATCCCGGCAGTGTAGGTCTGCCCTTTGCTGAGTTCACTGCTAAAGGTCCGCCGCGCATCCTGCCCTGGGCTGAATATGCCTTGGTCGGTTGTACCGAAGGCAGAGTGGAAATAAATCTAAAAAGGATCCCAATAAATAAAAAGAAGATCAGAGAACTTCTGACGGTCAGCGATTTTCCACCGGGCAGCTGGTTGCTGCAGCAGTATCAGTGAGTCATTTTCCCGAACATGGTAAAAACAGATTTGATGGTCATTGAATCTTTGCAGGTCAATACGAATCTGCTTAATAAGTGAAAATGAAAAAATTAAAACACTTTTAGTTACTCAACATTCCACCATGAAATCTTCCATGACCATACAAAAATATCTGGCCAGAATAAATTACCGTGGTGATTTACTCCCCTCTTTATCCACCCTGCAGGTATTGCAGGAGGCGCATCTTCTGCATATCCCTTTTGAAAATCTGGATATTGCTCTGAAAAAAGAAATCATACTTGACTTAGAAAGGTTATACCGGAAAATTGTTATCAATCGACGGGGTGGATTTTGTTATGAACTCAATGGCCTGTTCCACTGGCTATTGCAGGAAATTGGTTTCACAACCAAGTTGGTTTCAGGCAGGGTATATGTTCAGGATCGCGAGGATTATGGACCGGAATTTGACCACCTGGCCATCCTGGTTACTATTGAAGGAAAAGAATGGCTCAGCGATGTCGGTTTTGGCGATTTTTCGCTTCATCCGCTGCCGTTGGAGATCAATACTCCGCTAAATGATGCCAACGGTCAATTTTTGATCGAGGGATATCAGAATACTCATTTCCGCATCTCCCGCTATCATCCAAAACAGAACAAATTTTTTCCGGAATATCTATTTTCCAACGTCAGCCGGCAGCTTTCGGATTTTGATCAAATGTGCCGCTATCACCAGACCTCTTCTGAATCGCATTTCACCAGAAAAAGGGTATGTTCACTGGCCACTCACAATGGCCGGATAACATTAACCGGAGATAAACTGATTATTACCAGGAAGGATAGTAGAAAGGAATTAGCTGTTAAAAATGACCAGGAGTTTGAACTGGCCCTGAAAAATTATTTCAATATAAAACTGTGAGGTTTTATGAAAAACAATACCATCCTTATTCTCGGTGGGTACGGAGAAGCTGGTCGCCTGATTGCCCATTACCTCCTTAGAGAGAGCGATGTCCGCCTGATACTGGCTGGGCGAAATTTGGATAAAGCACAGGCTGCAGCCGCAGAACTTAATACCACCGTTTTCGGTCAGCGGGTAACCGCTCAACTTCTGGATGCTGCTGACCAGACCGGATTAGAGAAGGCCTTTGCACAGGTGCAGATGGTGGTGGTGGCTTCCAGCACTTCGCAATATACCCGGAACGTGGCACAGGCTGCATTAAATATCGGAATTGATTATCTGGATATTCTATATTCGACCCCCAAACTAGAAATACTCAAATCTTTGGCCAATCAAATGAAGCAGCAGGGTCTGTGCTTTATCTCTGATGGCGGATTTCATCCCGGCCTCCCGGCCGCCATGGTGCGTTACCTCGCCCCGGAATTTGAACGACTGGAAACGGCTCATGTCGGCAGTGTCATTAAAGTGAACTGGGAAGCTTTGCGGCTCTCCCCGGCAACCATTGAAGAATTCGTCCTGGAGATGCTGGAATTTCAACCAGTTTGTTTCACCAATGGTGAGTGGCGCCGTGACTGGAAAAACCGCCGTACCTTTGACTTCGGGACAGTATTCGGAAAACAAAAATGCATGGCCATGCTATTGGAAGAGATGAAATCGTTGCCGCAGAACTACCCTTCACTCAAAGAGACCGGTTTCTTTGTGGGTGGATTCAACTGGTTCGTGGATAATATTTTGATGCTTCCCAGCATGATGATCCTCAGCATCTGGCGTGGACGGGCTATTCGACCGATATCCCGCCTTCTGCACTGGGGGTTGAATAAATATAGTAAGCCTCCCTTCGGAACCGTATTACTGCTGGAAGCCAGCGGCTGGAAAGGAAAGCAATTCACCAAACGCCAGTTGATAATCGAACATGGCGATGGTTACCTGCTTACCGTTTTGCCAGTGGTGGCCTGTCTGCTGCAATATCTGGACGGATCGATCCGAAAACCGGGTTTGTGGATGCAGGGGAATGTGGTGGAACCCAAACGCTTCTTCAATGACTTGCAGCGGATGGGAGTTGCAGCAAAGATACAATAGCCAAATACTTTTTCCAGTAACCGGCACTGGAAACAATACTATTTGTCGAATTCCCTGGTAAATAAAAAATTGGAGGGGAGTATAAAATGTTTTTTGATTTCCAGATCCATTCATTTATTTTAAGCGGAAATACCAAAACAAAATTACATAACAAGGAGATAAAGTGATGGAAATGAAAAATAATATGGTCGGCTGGTTTGAGATCCCGGTCAAAGATATGAAACGGGCGATAAAGTTTTATGAGACGGTGTTTGCTGTCAAATTGGAGCTACAAAAGTTGGGTCCACTGGATATGGCCTGGTTTCCCTGGCTGGAAACGGGCAACGGATCAGCAGGTTCGCTGGTCTATGCACCTGATTTTTATCAACCATCTAAGGATGGTACGCTGGTCTACTTTACCGCCCATTCCGGAGATCTAAATAATGAATTATCCCGGGTAGAGAAAGCCGGTGGTCAAGTCCTCCAGAAAAAAACCCTGATAACCGAAGATATTGGTTATATGGCCATACTGCTGGATACCGAAGGCAACCGGATCGCTCTGCACTCCCGGAAATAGGAGGATAGCCTGCTTAATTTACAAAGTTATTATTTATTTCGATTAAAGTCAGCAAAATCAATTTCTTAACTTTGCCACGGTTTTTCCTGTAAGGAATCCCGCTGGGAAAAACTGTGGCAAATGATAAATGAAACATGGCTTGACAATATCAATTTTATGAATTAAACCGATAGAGTAACCAAAGTGAATATTTTTTTTGAAATCCATCAGGGAAACTTGCGGGAAGGGCCTGGAGACAGTCAATCCACTCTGTGTGCTTTATCATATCTGAAAAATTTGCCAGTCGAAAGCCACATCCTGGACATTGGCTGCGGGCCGGGTATGCAAACCATTGATCTGGCAAAAAATACTTCAGGAAAAATCATCGCCTTGGATAATCATCAACCTTATCTGGATGAATTGCAAAGACGGGCTGTGACCGAAAAATTGTCAAATAAGATTGCTGTACAGAATGGTTCGATGTTTGACCTGAATTTTGCTCCTGAAAGTTTTGATGTCATCTGGTCAGAGGGAGCTATTTATATCATTGGTTTTGAAAAAGGATTACAGGAATGGAAGAAATTTTTAAAGAGAGGTGGTTATCTGGTGGCCAGTGAAATAGCCTGGTTCAGAGAAGATATTCCAGAGGAGCTGCAAAAATTCTGGACCCAGGCTTATCCTGCTATTAAAACCGTCAAAGAGCACCTGCAAATTATCAGCAACGCCAACTATCGACTGTTGGCTCATTTTCCCCTGCCCGAATCTGCCTGGTGGCAAAATTATTATCATTCGATTGAAAAGAAACTTCCACAACTTGAATCAAAATATTACAATGATCCGGAGGCAATGGAGTTGCTAAATGCTGAAAAATTCGAGATGGAATTATTCCGGAAATATTCGTCATTTTATGGCTATGAATTTTATGTCATTCAGAAATAGTTATTGTTGATTGTTTTCTTTAGGCAAATTAAATTCTAAAATAATTCATTATAAGAGATTTTATTTTACTATAATCAAAGTACCAGTGAATCTATGATTTCAAACCAGCTACCAGCTTTGTTTATTGGTCATGGCTCTCCAATGAACGTAATCAGTAAGAACCGATATACGGAAGATCTGGAGAAGTTAGCTTTTCAACTCCCCCACCCACAGGCTATCCTGGTGATCTCAGCTCATTGGCTTACCCGGGGTACTTTGATCACTGGTGCTGAAAAGCCGGAACAGATCTATGATTTTTATGGATTCCCGCAGGAGCTTTATGGAATAAAATACCTGGCACCTGGCTCACCACAAACTGCCAATTTGGTGGTTGAAACAGTTGGAGAGGGAAACATTAGAATAGATCAAAAACGCGGAATCGATCATGCTGCCTGGGCGGTGCTGAAATTCCTCTATCCCCGGCAAAACATTCCAGTCCTAGAGCTCAGCCTGAATATCGATCAGAGTCCATCCTATCATTTCGAGCTGGGTAAAAAATTAGCGCCTTTAAGATGCAAGGGGATATTAATAATTGGCAGCGGAAATATTGTTCACAACCTGCGGGAGATGGAATACCAGGAAAAAGCTGAGGCCTATGATTGGGCAGTTGAATTTGATCAATTTGTCCGGGAGTCCATTGGAAAAAAGGATTTTGCTGCTTTAATTAATTACCGGAACTTTGGAACCCCAGCGATCCGGGCAGTCCCTACCAATGAACATTATTTACCCATGTTATACATCCTGGGTATGATGAAAGCAAGTGAAAGTGCAATGTTTATCCACGAATCCATCCAGAATGGCAGCGTTTCCATGCGGAGTTTTAAAATAAATTAATACACTTACCAATTCAATATCCAGAAAGGAAAAACTGAAATGAAAGATGAGAGAACTGAACTTCTGACTGCCGGCAACATCGCCAAGGAATTGGCAGTTTCCGATACCAAGGTCAAAAAAGCTATTCAGGAATTGGGACTTAAACCGGCAGCAAAAAAAGGGGTCTGTAACTATTACACCCGAGATATGCTCAATAAAATTAAATCAGCAGTGAAATAGGCGTTTCGGGAAGTAAAAATTTTTGAGATACCGGATAAATTTAAGAAAACCGGTTGTCAATGCAAATTAACAAGTAGTGATTGGGTTATTGTTGGATCATAATGAACACGGAATTTTACTTGAGAGTATTAAAAATCCTCAAACGGATTCCACCGGGCCGGGTGGCTACCTATGGACAGATTGCCCTCTATGCCGGCAATCCGAGGGCAGCCCGGCAGGTGGCCTGGATACTACATTCCTCCTCAGAGAAGGAAAATCTGCCCTGGCAGCGGGTGATCAATCAGCAGGGATTTATTTCCTTGAGGCCCGGGGCCGGCTTTGAATATCAACAAGCCCTGCTGCTTGCAGAGGGAGTGCTCAGCGATCACAGTGGTAAAATCGATCTACACCGGTATCTCTGGAAACCGAAAAAACTTTTGTGACCTTTAAATATTCTGATATTTTGTCATCTAACTAAACGACCAAGGGTACGATGATAGGTATTGAACATCTGCTCCTCATCGGATCAGTATTGATTCTGTTAAGCGTAGCCATTACCCGGCTGTCGGATAATTTAGGTGTTCCCACCCTTTTGTTGTTTTTAGCCATCGGTATGCTGGCCGGTTCAGAAGGTCCTGGCGGAATCGAGTTCGCCGATGCCGGCCTGGCCCAATCGATTGGAATCATTGCCTTGGTCTTTATTCTCTTTGCCGGTGGGATGGAGACTAATTGGTTGCAGGTTCAGCCGATCCTGTCCCATGCCATTCGCCTTTCCACCCTGGGAGTTTTCATCACCGCTCTCAGTGTGGGTTTGTTTGCTCATTTTGTATTGAAATTATCCTTTCTTTCCGGAATGCTGTTGGGAGCGGTTATTTCTTCAACTGATGCCGCCGCGGTTTTCTCGGTATTGCGCTCAAAGCAAGTCAACTTGCGGGGACAACTCAAACCTTTACTCGAATTAGAATCCGGCAGCAATGATCCGATGGCCGTATTTATGACAATTGGATTAATCCAGCTGATGTCAGTTCCGCACACTACCGTCTTCTCCATCCTCTTATTATTTGTTTTTCAAATGGGTATTGGGGCCTTGTTTGGACTGCTGCTTGGAAAAGCCATGGTCTTTATCCTCAACCGACTAAAATTGTCGTATGAGGGGATCTATCCGGTTTTTTCCCTGGCTTTTGTGGCGCTGCTTTACGGACTCACTGCCAGCATCGACGGCAGCGGATTTTTAGCTGTTTATGTGGCTGGTCTGGTAGCTGGAAAAAGTGAATTTATCCATAAAAAAAGTTTGCTGCGCTTCTTCGATGGAATGGCCTGGTTAGGCCAGATCAGTATGTTCGTTACTCTGGGATTGCTGGTCTTCCCCTCCCATTTGCTGACGGTGCTGGGAAGCGGATTGCTGGTCTCAGCGTTCCTGATGTTCATCGCCCGGCCGCTCAGTGTTTTTCTCTCATTGATATTTTCCAAACTCCGCTGGTTCGAGAAGGTATTTGTTTCTTGGGTAGGATTGCGGGGTGCCGTGCCCATCATTCTGGCTACCTTTCCCCTCATTGCCGGATTGCCAGACGCTGAATTAATTTTCAATGTGGTATTCTTTATCGTGTTCACCTCTGCCCTTATCCAGGGCTGGTCAATTCCACCCATTGCCCGGTTATTACGGGTGGATGCCCCATTTGAAAAGAAACGGCGTTATCCCATAGAATTCGCAGCAATGGAGGGAACTGAGACTGAACTGATCGATCTGATTGTACCTTTTCAATCCGCCATTGCCGGCAGGCCGATTGTGCAGCTGGGTATGCCAAAGGACAGCCTCATCGTGCTTATCAGCCGGAATGACAATTTCCTGGTTCCCAGTGGTGGTACGGTATTACAGGAAGCTGATGCGGTACTGGTGTTAGTAGATAAAAATAATTTACCGAAAGTCCGCGTTATCTTCAGCCAACTAAAGAAGGCCGAAGAGAAGTAAACCACTCTAATATAGAACACTGATGACGCAGAGAATACTGATGGTCATAGATAATTCTATGAACCAAAACTCAATTTAAATACTCATTCGCAGCCACGAGCAGGCTAAGAATTTTATCTC
>MESS01000116.1:1444-1761 GCA_001771055.1 Caldithrix sp. RBG_13_44_9 | reverse complement strand
AAAATCCTGAATTTTAGGTAACAAAATAAAATGAATTGACAACTAAAGTTTGAAAACATAGATTAGAAAATGATAGATTTGTTGGGCAATAATAACTGATCGTCACAAAAAGTCTGAACTTCTAAACCACTCGATTTTCTTGAATTAGTAATTACAACTCTTGATAAAATGAAAAATAAATAAAGAATTTTCAGAATGATTCTTTCTTCATACCAATTCATTAGCGATGTGAGCATAACATGATTAAAAGATTTGAACTTCAAAACGGCTCTTTATTGGCTTCAGAATCTGAAAATAGTCTGGTCCAGGTGTACATT
>MESS01000116.1:616-1436 GCA_001771055.1 Caldithrix sp. RBG_13_44_9 | reverse complement strand
TCAGACTGAAAAAAATTCCCTTCTCACCCAGTATGATCTGGATGAACATACTCTTTCTTCAGCTCTTGATCCGGATGAGATCTCACGGGTTGAATTTAGTCCGGACTATCTTTCAATCATCTGGAAACGCCCGATGAATTATTCTGCCCAGGATAATTTTGTCTTTAATGTAACTGCAGTAGGACTATTTCTTTTTAAAGAACGACTGATTATAGTACTGAACGAGGATACCCCGCTCTTCCTGACCGGTATCCGACAGCTTCCCAAAATGAATTCGCTTCTGGATGTGATCCTCAATTTCTTATATAAAACAATCCATCATTATCTGGAACATCTGAAGGTCATTAAAATGATCTCCCGGGATCTCCAGAAAAAAATCAATACCTCTATGGAAAATAAACATCTGATCCAGATGTTCAGTCTCAGTGAGAGCCTGGTTTATTATCTGAATGCCATTAATGCCAATAATGTAGTGCTGGTGAGACTGCGCAATCATTTCGAAAAAACCAACTTTCCATCAGAAACTATTGAATTGATCGACGACATTATCATCGAGAATAACCAATGCTATAAGCAGGCAGAAATCTATTCCACTATCTTCTCCGGATTAATGGATGCCCGTGGTACTTTAGTTAATAATAACATGAATGTTCTCCTGAAAAACCTCACGATTATTAATGTGGTATTTTTGCCACTTAACCTGATTGCAAGTATATTCGGGATGTCGGAATTCAGTATGATCACCCAAAAATACGATTGGCGGATTTCCTATTCTTTCTTTTTCATTTCCATGATTCTTATTGGCTGGCTAACTGCTTAT
>MESS01000116.1:220-598 GCA_001771055.1 Caldithrix sp. RBG_13_44_9 | reverse complement strand
TTTGGAGGTAGAACAGTCCAACAAAGAATAAAGAAAATATTTCCCAGAAAAGAAAAACATAAATGATATTCGCTGCCTCTCTGACCGGTTATTTCCTTCTGCCAATAACCTTAAAAAAAACCGGAAGTATTTAATAAATTTTAAAGTACCGCATCTATAGCTTTACATCAAGTCGAAATTCACTGCTAATAAAAAATTAAAAAAATGCTCATAATTTTATGATTCAGCATCGCAATGTTTTAAATTTAGTTTTGGGGAAACAGGAGTATTTTAATGTCTGAGATCAATAAAAGAATCCGTTACTGGTCGTATCAACATCAGCTGTTAGGAAAGCAAGGCACAAATCTCGAGCAAGTCTTACAGTCGATCATTGGGGTA
>MESS01000116.1:0-147 GCA_001771055.1 Caldithrix sp. RBG_13_44_9 | reverse complement strand
AATTGGATGAAAACCGGCTGGCTCTGCGTCTACCGGCGATGAGGGAAACGATCCATTTGCTGCCCAGGAAAACTGCTGAACAGATCTTTTCTGCTACCATTCCCCCGGCTGAAGATCCCTATTGGGAAAAACGGTATGCCCAAAAAG
>MESS01000115.1:14933-31789 GCA_001771055.1 Caldithrix sp. RBG_13_44_9 | reverse complement strand
TCCCTACCCATGCTCCTGATATTTTAAAAAACCACATAACTTCTATCCTCTTTTTACGTATTTCTGATCTAATTTTAATTGATTTACCTGTTTGTAAGAGGATTTTTTATGAACAGATCATACCTTAGCTTCTTTATCCTTTTTTGTGTGCTCCTGAACCAGTTGTTAAAGGCCGATATTACCAGCAACAGCACCGAATCGGTGGATGTTCAGTTTATTCCCAATGCTCGATTGACCCTGCAGCCCCTGCTGCTGGACGAAGATCTTACCATTGACGGCATCCTGGAGAGTGCCTGGAGCCGCTATGCCTGTTTTGAAAATTTCAGCGAATACCAGCCGGCTGAAAATCGTAAACCGGAAGTGCAAACGCTGGGATATGTAGCCTATAATGCTGAAAATCTTTATGTAGCCTTTATCTGTTTTGAACCGGATCCCGCAAAACTGCGGGCCTCTCTCAGCGAACGCGATAAAATATTTGAGGATGACTGGGTTTGTGTATCGATCGATCCCGATAATGAACAGCAGAAAGCCTATCAATTTTATGTGAATGCCCGCGGAATTCAGGGCGATGAGCTCTGGCAGGCCAATGGGTTGGAGGATCAGAGTTTTGATCTGGTGTGGCAGTCAGAAGCCAAAATGTACCTTGACCGCTGGACAGTGGAATTAAAGATCCCGTTTAAAAGTCTGCGCTTTCCGCCAAGGGAAGACCAGCAGTGGCTGGTGCATTTTATCCGCCATTATCCGCGGGAGAATCAGTATAAATTTTCCTGGATGCCCATCTCGGCGAACAATAACTCCTTCATGGGGCAGGGCGGGACCCTGCAATTCCACCTCCCGGAGATCCAGACTGAAGGTAGAACCATGGAAATTTTACCCTATGCCATTGGTACTCAAAGCAGTTACCGGATTCAGGATGAGACTGAAGGGGAGATCGGCGACTGGAAAAAGGTTGAGAATGCCGCCCGGGCTGGTGTCGGCTTGAAATACAGTTTATCCACCAGCATGGTGGCCGATGTAACCTATAATCCGGATTTCAGTCAGATCGAATCGGACGCCGGTCAGATCAGCATCAACTTTCCCTTCGCACTGTTTTACGATGAAAAACGACCTTTCTTCCAGGAAGGCAGTGACATCTATGTGGTGGACCAGAATTCAGTGGGAGTTGCCATCGATCAATATGTGAATCTGTTCTATTCCCGGGGAATTAACGATCCGCTGCTGGCCGGGAAATTTTCCGGCAAATTTAACCGGGTCAGTTTCGGTTATACCGGAGCTTATGACCGTAATACTCCCTTCCTGATCCCGTTTGAAGAGAGAACCTCAGTTCTGGCTACTACCCGGGATTCGTACAATCATATTGTCCGGGCCAAATATGATTTGGGAAATCAATCCTCGCTGGGGATGATGTTTACCAATCGTACCCTGGTTGGCCATGGCTATAACAGTATAACCGCAGTGGATGGCACCTTCCGTTTATCGGATAAATACAATTTTTCGGCTATCTCTGCCTATACATACAGTAAAGAGCCGGTGGATCCGGTTTTATCTGCCAGGCTGGGAAACGGCCGCTTCGAAGTGGGTGATTCCGAAAAAACCGCCGCTTTTGACGGTGAATCATTCAATGGTTTCCTGTGGCGTGCTAAAATAAACCGCAATTCCCGGCACTGGGTTTCTACTCTGGCTTATGAAGATTTTTCACCCGGCTTCCGAGCGGACAATGGTTTCATTCAGGCCAATAATTTCCGTATGGCTGAATTCGTCAACGGATATTTTTTCCGCTTTGATGAAAATCCTGTACTTACTTATATCCGCCCGCGGCTGGATATGTGGCGCAAATATAATTATGATGGGATCTGCAAGGATACCGGGATGCGGATCAATGTTCTCACCAGTTTCCGCCAGCAGACTTTTGTCAGTCTTGCTTTTTTTATTTTTAACCGCGAGAATTTATACGGCAAGCAGTTTGATGATGCCCATTCTGTCTGGTTAGCAATTACCAATAATACCTTTCATTCAGTGTCCGGCAATTTTTTCATCCGGATTGGAGAAGAGATCAACCGGATGGGAGTAGAAGGGGATGTGAATAATCCGTTCGAAATTGTTCCGACTTTTTCCTATAATTGGAGCCTGGTATTCAAACCACATCCGCAGTTGACTGATCAGCTGGATTTTCAACAATACAATTTGTGGAAAACGTTCCGGGAAGGTAAGATCAACGGACAACAGATCTGGCGGAATTCGCTGTCTTATCAGTTTAATAAAAACATGCATATTCGTCTGATCATGGAATATAATGTGGTTGACTATTATGATTCTTATCAGCAGCAGCTGGTCCGGCAGAAATATTTTACGGTTGACCCGCTTTTCAGTTATAAATTAAGTGCCTTTTCGGTATTTTATGTGGGAGGAAATTTTGGCGGTCAAAATAATTATTACCTCAACTGGGATGAGGTCCGGTTTACCAATCAATCGGTATTCATTAAATTGCAGTACCAGTTTCGCAGTTGAGTGATTTGAACAAAAGGTAAGCTATTAACCTGAATTATTCAAAACCAATAAACCAGGCACAAAGACACAAAGATTTTAAATTAATAGATCAGGTCAGGCTGAAAGCTGATTCATGATGAAAATAATTTTAATTTTTCTAAACACACTACTTTAATATACTCGGTGTCTTAGAGCCATTGTGGTTGAATTTATCAGGTTTATACAAAGAATTATTTATCATTATCGGTAAGAATCAGAAAAATCCCTCGGGGTGAAATCTGTTCTCGATTTCATGGATGGGACAAGAATAGCTCAAATTAATAATCTTTTTGTTTCTTACTTAAATTACCCTCTACCAAAAATGAACGGAGGAAAAAATGAAGAGTGGAAATCACAGTAAGTCATGGTTGACAATTGGATTGTTACTGGTTTTGTTTTTAATGCTATCAGCTCAGGAGGTCAAGAAGGCCGTGGAGCGGGGAGAGGTGGCGGAGCAGTATCGCTGGCGGACGGAGGATATCTATCCGGGCGACCAGGAGTGGGAAAGTGATTTCAGTAAAATCGAGCCCCTGCTGGCGCAATTTGATGCCCTGCCGGGCACCCTGGGCCAGTACCCCCAGCAGCTTTTAAAATGTATCAAATTGGATGAAGAGGCCAGCCGGCTCATTGCCAAACTTTCTTTTTATGCCAGTCGCAAAGCCGATGAAGACCGGCGGATTACCCAGTATCAGAGTTTTCAGGATCGCCTCTCCGGGGTATACTCCAAATTGGGTCAGAAAGAGGCCTTTATAGAACCGGAAATCATGAAAATTCCAGAGGAAAGGTTGTGGGAGTTTGTCAACAATACTCCGGAATTGAAGATCTACCATCATTATTTTGAGAATTTGCTGCGCAGCAAATCCCATGTGCTCAGTGAGCCGGAAGAGAAACTGCTGGCCATGGCCAGTGAAGTGACCCGTACCCCCGGTTATGTATTCGGGATGTTTGACAATGCCGATCTCAAATTCCCGGAGATTACCGATGAAACCGGTGGCAAGGTGGAATTGACCAAAGGCCGCTATCAGTTGTTCATGCGGTCAGGCGACCGCGAACTTCGCCAGCGGGCCTGGGAAGCGTACTATCAGACCTATGAAAATTGGAAAAATACTCTGGCCGCCAATCTCAATTCCGAGGTAAAGAAGAATATTTTCTATTCACGCGCCAGAAAATATAACAATTCCCTGGAAGCAGCCCTGGATGGTGATAATCTTCCGATTGCCGTTTATGACAATCTGGTGACCACGGTCAATAATAATCTGGAACCGCTGCACCGTTATATTTCCTTCCGCAAAAAAATGCTGGGTATCGATAAAGTTCATCTTTATGACCTGTATGCTCCCCTGCTGGCCGATGTGAAATGGGAAGTGCCCTATACCGAAGCAGCCGTTACCGTGGAAAAAGCTTTGGAACCATTGGGGAAAGAATACGTGCAGACAGTTAAAAAGGCAATTGAGCAACGCTGGATCGATGTGTATGAAAATGCCGGAAAAGTTTCCGGTGCTTACAGCTCTTACTTTTATGGACTGGCCCATCCCTACATCCTGCTGAATTACCAGGATCAGGCCCGGGACATGTACACCTTAGCGCATGAGCTGGGACATTCACTGCACTCCTATCATACCAACAAAACTCAGCCATTTATTTACGGCGGGTATTCCTACTTTCTGGCTGAAGTAGCTTCCACTTTTAATGAAGCCCTGCTTACTGATTATTTGTTGAAAAGAGAAAAAGAAAAAGAAAAGCGGCTCTACCTGCTGAACCAAAATCTGGAAAATATACTGACCACGGTTTATACCCAGGTGATGTATGCTGAATTTGAGCAGGAGATTCACCGCAAAGCCGAGGCAGGCGAACCGTTGAATGCCGAGGTGATGAATTCCATTTTTGGTGAGCTGCAGAAAAAATATTATGGAGCGGATTTTGAATTGGATCCCATGTCGGCCAGCCGTTGGAATCGCATCCCCCATTTCTATCGCAATTTTTACGTATTCAAATATGCCACCGGCCTGTCTGCGTCTACCGCGCTCTCCCAGAAGGTGATTGCCAGAGATAAGAAAGCCCGGGATGCTTACCTGCAGTTTATCAGCAGCGGCCGTTCCGATTACGATCTTAATTTGTTGAAAAAGGCCGGGGTGGATATGACTTCACCCGAACCGGTTGCCGCCACTCTCAAATTGTTTGACCAGTTGTTGAAAGAAATGGAAGCGCTGATGTAAAGGGAACAAACCTCCCGAAGGCTACTGACCTTCGGGTGGTTGTTATACCAAAAACTTAATTTTAATGTAAATATCGAATTAGGAAACAAAATCTAAGACAATCAATTGCAGGTTTAAGGAATTGTAGGATTCAAGATTCGTGTCTTCACTCTCAGGTAAAATTGCCTGATTCACAAAATTTTGGATATTTCTTACTAATTCCTTCCAATTTTGCTGATCATTCTTGTATTTTCTCCAAATGCCCCGCAGAAAAGTTATTCGCTGTTTTGTTAATCTTACTTGAGAAAATTTTTGTTTGGTTTCATCCCACAGGTTTATTATTTTTCGACCTTCAGGAAATTCAAAGAGATACTGATTAATAAAATAATCTAGCTCTTCTACCATTTTTCGGATAAATTTTTCTGAAGTCTCTATAGTGGAAATAGATTTTAATAAAGATTCTTTTTCAAGAATTTCATGTTCTTTATAGGTTCTTTCTATTTCTGTCACTACCAGTTTGTTGATTTTAAAAACTTCTTCAAAAAAATTTGGAATGATACGTTTTTCAGATGGAGGACAAGCTAAATATTTTAATATCTCACTTTTATTCTTTATAAAAGATTGTGAGCTGAAATCATATAAGTACCAGAAATGATAATCTTCACCATAGAGGTAATAGAAAAAAATGCCGGAAATTCCACGTTTAAGACCACTATATATTCCTAATGGTAAGTTTTTAAGAGAGTCAACCCCATACTTATTTATGTAATCGCGAAGGGGCTGATAAAATTGTTCTCCACCTCCGAAGATGTCATTTTCCAATTCATCTAAAACAGTATTATCCTTCTCTTTAATTCTACGGATAATACCAAAAACTTTGGGATGAACTTCTTCACCTAATACTGTTTGATCTAATCCCACAGAGTCATCTATATTACGAATTTTAGCCTGTAAGATAGATACCAAACGGAGTAAATCTTCCAGTTCTTCCTCCGGGAAAAAATTTGAGACAAAAATTTGGTTAAATGGTGAACCAATGCGGTCAATTCTTCCTGCTCTCTGAATCATACGGGTGGGATTCCAATGCAGATCATAATTTACAACAAATTGTGCCACTTGCAGATTTTGACCTTCAGATAATACATCCGTACTGAATAAACAATTAATTTCTCCATCAATAAAGGAGTCAACAATTTTAGATCTTGTTTTTGATGGAACTGCGCCATGAATTTGGGCGAAATGATAAGTTTTAGCTAAGCTTGATTTTTGAATATTCTTGAAAATATATGCCAGAGTATCGGCGTAATAAGTGAAGAGAACTACCTTGCTCTTTGAAAGCATCGATGGCAATATTTCCAATAATTTTTTTAATTTAGCATCGTTTTCAGGTAAAATATTTTCAACAGGCTTTAATAATTTATTTTTACAAAGATCAATATCTTTTTCAATTGAGGTCATCAGATCCATAAAACGGTAGGAATCTTTATTAAAATCTTGCAGCTCGGCTGCAATTTCTTCGGGTATTTCTTCATTTTGGTTGATAACATATTTTTAGAAAAATTTTTTTGTTAGAACTTTACCATTTTCCAGATACTTTTTTAATGTTAACAAAAAATCGATATGTCGCTGTACACTAATACGAAAGGCTTCCACACTGCTTTCCAATCGCTTAAGTAGTATAGTTCTAAAAATACCCTCCAAGGCAATCATCCGTCCTAAAGCAAATTGTTCATCCGGTGTTAACTGCTCAGTCTTTTTAAATTCTAGGATACGATAATATGCCATAGTGAGCTCATCGGTGATGGCATGAGATATGGATTTGTACATACCAGAGAATGCTTCATCCAAGCGATATTCGATATTCTCTAAAACCCGCTGTGGAAATAAAATTGGTTTGCCTTCAATGGTAGCGTCTGGATAGTTACGTTTTATGTAGTCCCTGGTTCTCCGGATAGAAATTTCATTTAGGATATCACCCAATAATTCAGGATTATCTTGCCTCTCCACCCGTTTGAAATGTTTAAGAATATCTTCTATACCATCCTTTAAGAAGAGCTCTTTTTTCATTAAAGTCATCAACATGATTTGCCAGTAGAGATCCCATAAAGTATTATTAATTGGAGTAGCGGTAAGTAATAAAACAAAAGGACTTTTACCATTTTTTTGTTCAATATTTTCTAATAGTGAAAAACAGTTCTCCCAGCGGTTTGAAAGAGGATTACGGAAATTATGACTTTCATCGATAACCATTAAGGAAACATCTTCCAGTCCGCTTTTTAATACCAGATTTGTTTTATGCAGAAAATCAGGTGCTGCTAATTCTTCCTGCGAGATAATAAAAGGAGACAAAATGAGATCCTTTACTTCTTTTTCCCACATGCCTCTTAATTGCGCTGGACAGACGATTAAAAATTTACGCCTTTTATAAAATCCAAATTCCTCAATTACTTTTTTAGCGATCCAGGTTTTTCCCAAACCAACTGAATCCGCTACCAGCGCTGCCCCATACTTCTTTAAGCGGTTCATGATCCGATGCACGGCATCTTCCTGGAATTCAGCCAAATTCACTTTTGATACCGGTTTAAATATTTGCGGATCTTCAGATTTTTCCATCTCTTCAATATCATGACGCTGCAGTTCAAATAACGATTTCAGGTAAATTTCATAAGGTGAGTATTCTTTGCTGCCAAAACGTGAGTCTTCTAAAAGTGTGATTAATTCTTCTTTATAATCTAAAGCTTCATTCCAAAATTTATCAAACCATTCTTCCCGGATATATTTGGCTTGTGATTACAAACCTACCAGATTGAGTTCAGTATTTCCGGTGAGCCCGGCCGGGGTGAAATTAGAAGATCCTACCACCACTAACTGATTGGTGATATAGGTCTTTCCATGTAAAAATTGTTTATCATAGATACGTACTTGCACCGAATCTTTTTTTAAAAATTGGATAAAACGCTGCACCAGCGATAAAGGTTCACTTTCGAGTGGGAACTGCTCCACTTCTTTTTTCATCATATTACTAATTACCGAACCCAAAGTAGCTTCAGTATCCTGCTCGGGAGATTTTCCTAACAAAAGTCTGAATTTTTTAATTCCCGCCATTGATTCTTCTATCATTCCATAAGCTTCAATCCTAAAAAATGCAGTGGCAATATCCAGATTTTCCTGGGAACTATCCTTAAAAATATCGATTAAAAAATCACGCAGATTGTTCTTGGAATTGTCGATAATACTGGGTGGAATTTTCATATCTTTTAAATGTCAAGTTTTTGTTTTTAATAATTGACTAGCAATAACATCTTTTGTAAAATAATGACAAGCAATTTAAAAGGTTGAGGTTAATATCATGAAAAAGATTCAGGTCAAAGATTTCTGTCAGCATTGCATGACCAGAGAAAAAGGAAAAAAATTATATCAATATATTATCAGTTTAAAAGATAAAATGATTGAATTTGATTTTTCTGATATTGAATATGTCTCATCTTCTTTTTTAGATGAAACCGTATGGAAATTGGTTGAGGAAAATTTTATCATCAAAATTGCCGATCCCGATATGGTCATCGAAAAGAAATTGCATAAACTAAATAAATGGACCCGTTCTAATTTTCAAATCAATAAGCATGACCGTTATCTGGAATTGGCTGGCTAATAATTGTTCAATTTAAAACTTAATTGAGTACCAGGTAGAAAAGAACACTTCCCCTTTGTTATTTGTCCAGCTTTAATATACAGATAACCTTCGCAGCTACGAATTCCTAAGGAATCATTATTTTCAATGATATAGTCTCTGATATCGGTTAAGCCTGTTCCGCCTCGGTCATCACGTCCGGTGATACGTGGCTCTAAGGCTTTTTCAATAGCATCTTGATCTGATAGTCCTTCTCCATGCCTCTTCAAGCCTTTTTTAATACCAATACCATCATCTCCAATGGCAATTAGTATAGAATTACCTTTTTTTGTCTGGTAGGTCTGCAAAGCAACCAAAGCAAATCCAGTTCTACTGTGCAATTCGACATTACTAATTGATTCAGATAGACTTAACCACAGCCCCTCCCGGATGTTATGATAAAAATTGATTCTGGAACTGATGATCTGTACCAAATGCTCTACAACTCTCTCGACCTCGTCATCACTATCAACTGAAAATTCTTGTAATTCGATTGGTGTATCAGTTAAAGTAACTGTTTTCAGATGAATATCAAACAAATCAGGATGAAACTTCAACTGATTATTTCCCAGAAAGAATTGTTGAAAATTCATCCGCACAAGATAATTTACCACTGATTCATTCAATATGCATTCTACCGCATTCTGGTGAGATAATAATTCTTGAAGATATATTTTTAGAAACATTATTCCAAAGGGATCGATAAATTCGATCCGAGTTAAATCCAGCTGCAGGTATTCATTATTAAATTGAACAAAAAAATCATTATGAAATACACTGTTATAAAAATCCAATCTATCAAAATGTTCAATAGCTATTCGCATTATTATTAACAATCTTACTAAAATTATAGTCCGGTCAGTCTATACTTCGTACATTATCCAGGCGATTTATTAACAGCTCCGCACCTGCTTGATAAATATCTATTCACTTTTAATTTGTTGAAAGTAATTAATCTGGTTTCAATTAAAATTCAAAAGCGGTCTGAAAATTATCAATTCCCATTCTTCTCGCAAATTCAGTTCACCCTATACACTCAACATTTTCCAGCAAACAAGCATATCGAACTGCCCTGTCATCTGAAACTACAATATACCCTAATACTTTTCCAACAGTTACAACTTGAGCATTAGCTGACTTGCTACCTGAAGGACTGGACCAAAAACCTGGATAATCCTTTCCACCTACTGTGACCTTGTAACCGTAAGTGCGATCAATTCTTGGTAGTTCATTCAACAGCCTTCGATCATGCTTTATGGAGATTTCGAAATCATATTTACTTGACCATATTTCGACCATCTTTCGCAGCTTGTCAGTTTTACGAACTAACTCACGATAAACGCCCTCTGGAATCTTAACAAAACTATTTGAAACTGGTGTTTTCAGTTTTTTAAACTTCTTCGGAAAATGCTGATATAAGTCAATCAGAGCTGTACTGTCACAAACGTATACTCTGCTTCCCCTCATAGCTTTATTTCCTTAATGGACCTCCCGCTCGGCCCAATTAAGGAATTCCGGGACTTTCTCTATCTTCATATCTAAAACATAAGAAAGATCATCAAGGGGCACCGAAGTTTTTTTCTCTGGCAAGGATAATACACGAGCAAGCGAGAAACCAATTTCTCTTAATTTTAATTCTTTCTTTGTGGAACGCCGTCCTCCACCTCTACCCCAGGGTCTGCGTTTTTCCCATTGTAGTCTCTTCTTTTGATAAAAATCCCTCGGTGCTAAATTCATTTCTTGCAAGGTTATGGCAATAACATCCCGACTTACAAACAATGGTTGCCTTACCTCATCAAGCACTTGATCCGGCCATGATTCCATTCTACCAAATTTGCCAATTTCTCTTAGTCTTCCTTCAACTTCCTCTTGAGACACTAACATACCTGCTGCAAATCGGTTTGCGAAAGGTTCCGGTCCTTCATGGGGATGTAGTCCACGGAAATCACAAATAATTCCCTCCTCCGCAGTCAGCAAATGATAGTATTCATGAAGCAGTGTGAATATTCGTCCGGTGGCACTTTCAACATCTTGATGATTAACGAGAATAAAAGGATATCGTGATTGCATCCATTTAGCGGTGCCTCTAATATCATCCGGTTCTAATTTCATTTGAAAACAAAAAATACCCTGTTCTTCTATTCTCTTTCTCCACCAGAGAAATGCTTGATTTGGATCAGCCCAGCTATTCCTTGTGGAGGGACTAAAACTCAGTCTTTTTCTTTCCTGTTCCACCAAAAGATTAACAGCTGACATGTCCCTAAGTGATAGGGTCTCCTCAGCGGGTTTGATGCTGACCTGCCAATCAATGCCCAGTTTTTCGATTGTGAAGACCGTCCATTCTGCAAGTTGGAGAAATCTACGTAGAGTCTGTTGTGAGAGCGGTTTAAGTTTCCCCCTTTTTTCCGGAGCTAGTCCCCGAAAACTAAGCGCTAGAGTTTCTTGAGGAGGTTCATCAAGAAAGAAGTAGCCAACTGGGCATACATATATCTCTGACAATGTTTCCAGTTGTTCAAGATCAGGTTGTACAATTCCATTTTCCCATTTTCGAAGTTCATCAGCTTTAATAGGAATATATTCTTTTTGGAGGTTGAGTGAAATTATTTCCACTTCATCTACTGTTAAACCAAGTCGCTCTCGTGCCCATTTGAGAACAGAATTATTGACCCAGTTCGTAGTAGTCATTTCCATGTGATAATGCTCCTTATTATAAAAGCTAAATGCTACTCGCCTTATCCAACCTGTTTTTTACCAATTCCGCCACTGACCAGTATACCTCTTTGCGCTCCTGCTCAGTTAAACCTAATTCATTGAAAACAATATCGTCCAATGCTTTGCGGTCGGGGAGGGGATTGGGTTCTTGATCGCGTATTATTAGTTTTTTACTTAGACCAAATTCTGAAAAAATATCAGGAATATTTTTTTCTCCATATACCTCAAAAACAGTTTCAAAATTATCTATTTGTTTATTATTTAAAATATCTGGATTTAAAACCATAAATCTGTTTATATCTATTCCTTCTGTTTTTAAAGCACCTTGACCAAGATTTGATCTTCCAAATAGTTCTCTAAAAAATATTTGAATCGAGGACGATAAAGTAATCATTAGTTGAATTGGCTTTTCAGATAAAATTTCAAAAAGATTATGGTCAACGGCAATTTTTTCTTTATTCCAAAATATCACCAATCTTTCATTATGAATCATAGGAAACAAAATTTCTCCAAAAACCCTCGCCCCTAAATTATACCATAAACTTCGGCTTTTACAGGTAGATCGTTTATTATATCCTTGTTTTTCACCCCAATCAATATAGTCAAGAATAAAATTTTGGTTTGTCTTGATTTTTTTCTTTGCCTCATAACAAAGTACAATCAAATTCTTTAGTATATTTTTTTTAATTAAAATAGTACCGCTATTTCTTGGACTGATAATTACTGGTTTTAGATATTCTTCCTCGATTAAAAAAAGTATATAGTATTTATCTGCTAATTTATATTTCGATGGTTTAATTACCCGCAAACCTGCTTGTTTAATCTCTTCTACACTTTTTAAATGCCGTAAATTCTGGATCCGGCTTAAATCGGGATGCCTATCGGTTACATCTTCTACATAAAAGAATTCATTCGCACCTGTAGTAAATCCTCTACGGACTTCTGCAATATCTCCCAAACGAACTAATTTACCTTTGCCTTTTTCTAAGATTGTAAAAAATATTTCAGGTGCCCGCAGGTATTTTCCTCCCCATTTGTTTCCTGCATATTTTCCAGCAGAAAAATATTTTTCACCTTTTTTATCAGGAAGTTTTGCTTTTTGCTCATTTACTTCTGGATATTCCCAACCTTCTTCCAATAGAGTTTCATGGTTTACAGGGAAAACCCGGAAATCCTCCCGCTTGATCAACTCAGCAGCTTTTTCTATAACCAACAGATTGCTAGTGTTAATAACTTCCTGGAATGGTTTTTTAAAGGCCACGAATTTGACCTTGTGGTCCAGAGCTTTCCAGTTTTTCCGGGAATCCTTTATTAGATTACCTTCAATTTGGGGAGCTTCCAGCAGAGCAATAATGGTATTCACGTCAGCATGCTTGAAACTGCGCTTGGCATGATTATCATATATGGCTGTTATAGGTACATATTTAAGTAAAAATTCCTGCAAATCTTTTCCATAACCAACATCCAGCCAGGAATTTGAGGTAATGAAACAGAAAGTTCCTTTTGGATTCAATAAATTTAGTCCATGGAAATAAAAATAAATATAGTAATCACTGCGTCCATCTAATTTATGCATGAAAGGATAAATATTGCGGATGGATTGCTGTAGTTTATCTTTATAAATTCGTTTATCGTCTAAAGTAATTTCATCTGCGGCCTGATTGGGAGGAGCGATCTTCTCCTGCCTGACATACGGTGGATTTCCGATAACGATATCGAAGCCTCCCTTATCTCCAAATATTTCCGCAAAATCTACGTCCCAGACAAATGGTTTATTTTCCGGTTCATTTAGCTTTCTTAAAATATCCCGCAGATGTTCAACTTCTTGGGTGGCAATTTCCTTTTGTTTTTCAATCTTTTGATCCTCTTTAAGATTTTCTTCCACCAGGGATGATTGTATTCCCTGTTTTTCCCATTTGCGTAGCTGGACAATGCGTTCCTGGATGAGTTCTTTATAAATATCAATTTCCTCCTGCAGCAGCGCTTTATCAGTTTTAAACTTAGCAGAAGGATCGTTGTTATAGAACTTTTCCTTTTCAGCTGACAACTTGTTTAATCTTCGCTTGGTGATTTCGGGCATGTCACGGTTGTGGAACCGTAAATTGATTCCTCTTAACTCCTGTACCAATGAATCTCCCATCCGGAGTTTTAAATTGAAATTAGGTAGTAAGGGAAAGAGCTGTAATTCGGTAACAGGTAAATTGGTTTCAACAATCAATTGCAGCCACAGACGCAATTCTGCTGAATGCACTGCCCAGGGCATCACATCTACTCCATAGAGCGAGGTGCTGATAATCCGTTTTTTTAGATTAAAGTCATCTAAGTGGCGATTGAGAGGTGCATTGACTAAATGATATACCTCCGTCATTACAGTCAGCAGTCCCACCAAAAATGCTCCGCTCCCACAGGCCGGATCGACTATTTTAAGATTATCTAGAGCTTCTTCTAGTTTTTTCCATAACTCTATTTTGGTGATAAATTTTTCGGCGAATTTTTTATCAGAATCAAACAGCAAATGGTACCAAAGGTCTTTTTCTATTTCGGGGATTTGCTTATGAAGATATTCCACCAGACTACGCCGGCACATGAAATCGACTTCAATCCGCGGAGTATAAAAGATACCCAAATCCTGATTTTGATAAATTTCTTCTGCTACATTGGCTAAAGATTCATATACATATCCTAACATTTCAGGATCGACCGCTACTTCCACATCCAGTGGCAAGTCTTCACGGATGGTAAAATTGTACTTGTTCAAGAAATTGAAAATTTCCTGAAATAGGTCATCTTTTAAATTGATTATAATATTTCTATCCAGGTCGTTCTCTTTAAAAAGCCCGCCGTTAAGAAAAGGAGCTAACTGCAGGATGGAATTGATTTCATCGGTAAAATATGTTCTGGGATAAAATTTTTTATTAAATGCTTCAAGAAACAGTACCTGTAACCATTTTTCAAAAAAGGTGTCTGATTCTATTTCCTTCTTTCTTTTGGCACTTTGGTATTTATCCCAAAACCAGGCCATAAATCTGAGATTATCACCCATCCAACCCTTTTTGGAAATGAAGTAGTTGAACATCAGCCGGTTGAGTAACTGCTGGGTAAACTCGTGGGCTAGTTTAATGGTTACATTTTGTTTTTGTACAATATTTCGAATCTTAAAAAAGATTTTTTTATAGTCCTCGAAAAATTCCTCTGTTACCCGTTCAACACTAAATACTTCTTTCCATTTCAACCAAATGTCCCGATAAGTAATCTGTTCATACTTCCGCTCTAAATTTTTTAAGATTTCCAGATCAGTATGGTAGGGCATTTCGCTATTTAAAATTAAGCGGATTAATTTTAGTCTAATTTCGCCAGCTGCTATTCGCTCTTTCTCTGGAATTATAAAATGATATTCCTTCCAGTTTTCGGTTAATACTACCAGAAAGTATTGATAATTTGTGCTAATTTTTTGTATGAGCTGTCTAATAAATGGGCGTGTAGTCAATCCGGTTTCAATAAGAAGTATTGGCAGTTGATTATCGATGAAAGCAATCTGGTAAATTTTTACTATCTTCTCGATAATTTCTCGATTATCAAACAGTGACTCTTTGTTACGTTGGTAGGAAGGATCGTAAACTGGGTAATTCAGATATTTAAATAAATCAAAAACACTTTGGGGATTTCTCAGCTGATTAACTAAATCCGGGATCACTTCATCTCCCACAATTTAGTTCAAATTATAAGTGAAAGATTTGAACGCTAATAATATAGGTTTAATTAAAATATTTTCAAAAATATTTAAAAGAACAACCCCATAATTACTCAAACCGGTAATGCTTTCGGATATCCTTTATAATTTTCCATTTGCAGTACATACCTTTTGGGAAAATAACCAGATCACCTTTTTTTACTCCACCGGCTTTCCATTATCGGGAGTGACAATTACCTGTCCCTCTAAGATGTGGCAGGTTTCCTTTTCTTTATAATACCAGGGAAATTCCAATATTTCCTTCTCCCAGATTGGCCAGTTTTGGACATTCAATTGTTTTAATTTTTCGGGAAATGGATGATGATCTACCATTATTTTAATTTCTGCATTGTTCCTTTTTCATTTCGAATCACAGGGATAAATAAAGAAAAAGAAATCACCCATGCATAAAATAAACCTCCTGAAGAATACTGATCTTCAGGAGATTGTTTTGCGTAATCGACTGGAAAATGCAGAAGGAGGATAAATTCCTAAGCCGCTTTAGCTCCAACCGCAGCAGCTGGTTTATACAACAGAGCCGCCAGAATACCCAGAATGGTTATATCAATCACCCCGTAAATAAACCAGCCAATGGCGATGGTGCCGGTGATGGGCATGGAAGCATAGGTACCCAAACTCATGGGCAGGCTGAAGAACACCCCGACTAACAGTCCAAAGCGGACACCTTCCATGATACCCTTGCCTTCGTATCCTTTGGCGAAAATATAAACGAACAGGAAAGCCCAGACCAGGCCGCTGACCCACATCATCCACATCATACGGTTCATCTCTTCCATTGGACGCCAAAGACTGGCAGTGGCCTCATAGGCACCACTCATGATCACCCAGTGAAAGAGAAAAGACAGAGCCTGATCCACCACAAAAATTACCAGGCTGGCGATCACCCATTTCTTAGTATTCATAAAAGCCTCCTTTAATTAAGTTTAGGTTTATAGAACTATCTCCTGCCTTTCTCCAGCAGGACAAACTCAATTGAAAATTTTGAATTCCTTTTCTGAAATCTGCTGCCGGAAAGTGTCCGACCTAAATTGACATCACACAAGAAAAATGAGGACAAATCTCGAGTTGATCGTTCCGATATTCAGTATTGACGCTAAATTTGCATGGTATTATTAAGAGATTCAAGGATTATTTGCAGGTTCATAAAATTTTTTTAAATACTATGATTATTTGAGATTCGATGATTTAACCGATAAAACTGCAAAAGATCTCTCATGCAGTACTCCATTTCACTTCGTTAGAATTCGCCACTGTTTCTGCAATCGGCAACTATTGAATCGAAAAAAGTTCGGGAAAAACCGAGTCAGAAGCTGGCAGTATTTCCTCAACAATTGGCTGGTAACTCTAAAAATATTCTGCGTATATTAATCTGATAAAAATTATAGATGAACCTGAAATCTTAATGATGGATACTCATCAATTACTTCGGTTGAAAATCTTACTGGCTTTTTTGGTGATCTATTTTGTCTGGGGTTCTACCTATATTGCTATCCGTTTTGCCATTGAAACCATCCCGCCGGCTTTGATGGCCGGCCTGCGTTTTACCATTTCTGGTCTGTTGCTCTATGGCTGGAGCAACCGGTTTGACCGGATCAGTCCACGGATAGTAGAAATTCGAAAAAGCATCGTGGTAGGTCTGCTGCTCATCGTGGGCGGAAACGGTATCCTGGTCTGGAGTGAACAATATATTCCTTCCGGCCTGGCCGCTTTGATCCTGGCCATCATTCCCATCTGGATGGTATTACTGGAATGGATTTTTGTCACCCGGAAAAGGCCTTCCTTAGCTACCATATCCGGCATATGCATGGGAGTGCTGGGAGTGGGATTGCTGAGCGGGGTAGATCGCAGTGTCCTGTTGGATAATGCCCGGGAAGGCAGCACGGTTTTTTTCTATGCTGCCATGTTGATGCTGGCCGGATTCTCCTGGGCCAGCGGATCGCTTTATTCACGAACCATCCATTCCCCGGCTTCTTTGCTGAAGCTGGTGAGTTTCCAGATGCTG
>MESS01000115.1:14781-14903 GCA_001771055.1 Caldithrix sp. RBG_13_44_9 | reverse complement strand
ACCGGCCTGGGAGAGTGGAGAGAATTTTTACTGACAGATCTCTCACTGCGCTCTATGCTGTCATTGGTCTACCTCATCATTTTCGGAAGTGTATTAACCTATTCAGCCTATAATTGGCTGCT
>MESS01000115.1:13280-14722 GCA_001771055.1 Caldithrix sp. RBG_13_44_9 | reverse complement strand
TGGCGCTGGGGTGGCTATTGGCTGATGAACCAATTACTGCCAGACTATTATTGGGTGCGGTTTGTATATTAACCGCAGTGGTGATTGTAAACCGAACCAGCTTTTTTAAAATTATCCCTGTCCGCTTCAAAGACCGGCTGTGATTGTTGCATCTGCAGTGTTTGAAATTTATCCACGAATTACACGGATTTTCACGAATTATGCCCGAATACCTAATAGGGTGGGCAGATAGCATGGTGCATGGCGCAAAGAGCATAGAGCAATGAAACCAAGTATTCCTAATTTTCAGTATCAACTATAAACTGTAAACTATTAACTATTAACTATTCACCGCTTTCTGCTCTCTGCATTCTTTTTAAGATGTTGCCAACCAAGCACTCAAATTAAATTAAACGGCTATTTTTGCAGGACCTTCACAAATTTGAGTGCTCGGTAAACTGCCCACTGCCAACTTAAAAAAATGGTACTTCCATTGATCTCGATGAGTTATGTTTTCATCAGAGGAATCAGCTTTTCATTAACAAAATTTTCTAATTCGGATCTCTGCTGTTCAATCAGTCGCGTGATCACTTTGGTGGTTTTTATTTTGGATGAAATGGCTTCAATGCTTACTCGCGTGGCTGATTTAGCTTTATCCCGCCAGTTCATTTCCCAGCGTCCTATAATCTCACCGTTCAACCAGATGGTTGGTCGCAGTTGTCCATGCTCAATCTTTCTTACTTGATAAACCAGCGGCAGGGTATCTGAAGATATGAACCAGTTCCGGATATGATAAGCTTTCGGGAAGTGATCTTCATAAGGAAGAAAATGAATCAGTGGAGCCCGTTCTGATTTTGGCTGATACGAAAGCAGTTGCTGGTAATCTTTTTTCTCCATTAGATACTCCTGGCCCTTCCATTGAAAGGCCAGTAATTTTTCCCGGAATTTTTCATACAACTTTTTGACTGTGGATTTTGGAAGGGGAAACCACCAGCAGACATCCTCCCGGCAGACCGGTCCAAATTTCTTAAGGTATTTAAAGAAAATATTTTCCAGAGATTCAATTGGATCCTTATAAGTATCGGTGAGTACAGTTGGAGTTAAATCATATTGGATCAACCGGTCAGTGAGATGTTTCTGACTGGCTCTGATCAGGATCCCTTTAAATTCCAGGGACCGCAAGATGACGGTGAAAAGTTCGTTTGGGATCTGAATTGATAATCCCTTTCGTAACTCAGCAGCTATCAGGGGACCGTTTTTCCGAATTAAACTGATGACTTTCTTGCTGAGTTGTTCAATTTCCAGCCGGCTTTTTTGCAGCATCTTTTTAGCCTCCTCCAGTCGAGGTGCCAGGAAAATCTGAGAAGCGGATCGTATATCAGCTGCATTTTCCCGCGGGATCACAAACACCGTTCCCCGGAAAGCGCGCAAACGCCAGGCTTGCCGGGAATTAAGATCATTCA
>MESS01000115.1:12108-13038 GCA_001771055.1 Caldithrix sp. RBG_13_44_9 | reverse complement strand
GTAGGTACCCGAATTTCTGCCAGTCTGCTGGCAGCGGGTGGATCCAGGGTGGTTTCATTACTTGCTGGATTCCAGTTTGTCACTGTTTCATGGGCCATTTGCCGCACTTTCTCCCGCACCGAGGAATCAATCTCAGCCGGGGTGCGATGCGGTCCATCAGTCCAGGCCTGCTGAAAGTATTCCACAAACAACTTCATATCACCCTGTTGAATGGCGCTATAGAGTTGAGAATCCATTTTTGCCATATATTTATCATTAAAATCATAGCCACTCAGACCGGGAGCTGCCAAAACCAGGGCGGTTACCTGTTGGGGATATTTCAGGGTAAAATCGATGGCAACATAACCACCCATGGAAAGTCCCATCAATACGGCCTTCTCGATCTGCAGGGATTTCATCAGTACCTGCAAGTCCTCAAAATGCGCAAAAGTGTCAGCCACCCCGGCAGATTGTCCATGATTCCGGGCGTCATAACGGATGGCCCGGTAATGTCTGGCAAAGGCTTCGAATTGACCATCCCACATGTGGTGATTCAGAAAACCTCCGTGGATCATGATGATGGGTTCTCCCTCTCCCATTTCCTCATAAAAGAGTTTTGCTTCTCCCACATCGATAAAACCGGATTTCGATACTAGAAGCTTTTCAGGCTGTGAACACTGTAAAAAAAGCAGCGGGCATAAAAAAACAATTACTATCAAGGTTTTTCTCATTTTTTTTCCCTTCTATATTATGTCAATCCTGTTATCCTGTCTAAATATTTATGTTCCTGAATATATTTAGTTTTCCTGAACGATCCGGAAAATTTTATATGGTTCAGTGCGGGAATTACCCAGATGCAGTTGAGAGGTGGTTACATATACCGTTCCATCCGGAGTGATGGAAAAGCTGTCCGGCCACTTGAGTGACGAATCCTGAATCACCATTTCAATT
>MESS01000115.1:9162-12005 GCA_001771055.1 Caldithrix sp. RBG_13_44_9 | reverse complement strand
TGGTAGAGGGATGATTTTGCAAGATCCGCCGGCTTTTTCCGCTGGAAAGATCCACAACCACTATGGTTCCCAGCCCGGAGTCAGTGAGGTAGGCAAAATTCCGTTCCACATCCACCCGCATATCATTCAGATAACTGTTAACCGGAGTGGTGGTGGAGTTAAAGACGATTTTCTGGATTACCTGATTGCTGGACAGATCAATTTTCAGCAGCTTGGCGCCGCCTTCCACTACTCCCTGGAACAGAGGATTGGCCGGATCCAGAACCCAAAGGAAATTATCGCTGTCGATATAAACACTCTGCACACAAATGAAATGTTCGGCTGGATTTAGCTCCGGATTCCACTGATTCCAGTCCGGATCGGGATAAGGTTTGGCTTCGCCGGTAGGGCTCAATTCGGCTACCGAGATGGACGTTTCCGGAGACCAGCGGGGATAGTTCACAAAGATCCGGCCTTCCCTGGATACCGCTACCCCGGTCCATAATTTATCAGAACGGGCAATTTCTTTGAGTTGCGCCGTGCTCCCGGCCTGAATAATCAACAGGTTAAAAATTATCACGAAAAAGAGGCTGAGTTTCATAGAACAATACCTTTTGATATCTTGATCGTGAATTATCTAAAGGTACTTATTTTGAATGAAATTGTACCATTGCTGCTCAAAAGAATCGACAGTTATCCCCAGGGTATCTGGAATATTTTCTCCGTTCAGGATAAGGGATCGAACTGCTTCCTTTTCCCAGGTTTCCACAATAAACTCAATCAAGACATAACCAACTTCATAAATTCTGGTATTGGTTTGCCAGTTGCTGTTCAATTCTGCCAGGGTTGGAAAATCTCCTGCTCTGATGTAGGGTAAATTTTGGGGATCGACAAACATGCCGGCTTCATACAGGGCTATACCCTCAAATAACCAGCGGGGAATGGCGTGATTCATATGTAAGGTAACACAGTGTACAAATTCATGAACTGCACAAGTCAGCAAATATTCAAAAGTATAGTTGGAGCCAAGCTCCGGGCTGTTGAATGACATCATGCGGATCTCACTTTTAGTGTAAGCTGTGCCAATCATCCAGGCAGGAGCCTGAGGCATACCAATGGCGGTCCGGAAGCTGGAAAAATCCTGATAAAAACGGACTGTGATCATGGAAAAATTTTCCGGCTGAAGATCATCAATGATTTTTGGATATTGATCTTCCAGATATCCGCCAATCTGCGGCAGGATATTGCGATCCAGGTCACTGCCATATAGCTGGAAATGGGCGGTGTATTAGATCCAGTCTTCTCCCTGCCTGACAAGTTCCATTTCAGGATTGAGAGAACTGGTATCTTTTTCGCAACCGGAAAAACTTAGAATGAACAGCAGACTGAAGGCAGAAAAAAAACAGGAACACTTTTTTAAAATGGCTAACATTTTGTGACTATTTAAAGGTATTTTTTATGTGCCGTTATTACGGGTAATAGATTTTAAAGTTACTGTATTTAGTATAAACTTCCTGCAGGCCGCGGAACTTTCTGCTGCGGCAGTGATTTCAGTAATAATAAATTTTTCTTTCATAGAGAAGGAAATAAAATCATGTTACGGTTTAGACGATTATTCCAAATTTTTCTCATCACGATAATGATTAATTTAGTAAACTATGGGTGCAATATGGGACAAACAGATAAATCAAATAATCAGCAGATAAAAACCGCTGGCTCGGAGAAATATCTACAGAAGGCCATTTTTGCCGGCGGTTGCTTCTGGTGCATGGAACCACCGTATGATAATCTACCCGGAATTATTTCAACCACCGCTGGTTACATCGGCGGCAGTGTTCCAGATCCTACCTATGAAGAAGTCTCGGAAGGGAAGACTGGTCATGCCGAGGCCGTGGAAATCGTTTTTGATTCTACCAAAATCAGTTATGGCGAATTGCTGCAGGTATTCTGGCGCAATATTGATCCTACCAATCCCTCTGGGCAGTTTGCAGACTGGGGATCACAATACCGCACCGCCATCTTTTATCTGGATGAAAATCAAAAAGTGCAGGCTCTGAAATCAAAAGAAGAACTGGATAGATCCGGTAAATTCGACAAACCGGTTGTTACCCAGATCGTGCCGGCCTCAAAATTTTATCCGGCTGAAGAGTATCATCAGGAATTCTACAAAAAGAATCCATTGCGTTATAACAGCTATAAAGTCAGCTCCGGCCGATCCGGTTTTCTGGAAAAAGTGTGGGGCAGTGAGAAGAAATAATCAATTTCCTGCTTTTTGAGGTTAGAATTTGTCATCGTTGCAGGCAGCAGAAGGGTTTCTGCCGTTTTGCTTTTCCATCAGATTATTATCACCTTCGTATTTCCCAATGGGATTGAACCCCCCGGCAGGTCTAAACCGCTGGGATAAGGCGAAACCGGTTATTTTATCCTTTAAATTTTGGCGCAAATAGATTGAAATGTCCATTATTTGAAGGAGGAATAAATTGAGCAAATCCTGTTCTGTTTGCGGTTTTTTTCTGGTTATTATTTTACCCATTCTTATTTTTTCCCAACAATCGGTTCCCAGCGGTACCATTCAAGGAAAACTATCTGATCTGGATACCAAAGCTCCGTTGATTAGTGCGAATATTTTATTACTGAATACAATTTATGGCGCGGCTACCGATCTGGAGGGAAATTACCTGATCGAAAATGTGCCGGTGGGAAGTTATTCACTGGAATTCAGCTACCTTGGTTATCAGACTATTATTAAAACCGATGTCATTGTGCGCTCCCAGCGGATTTCAGTCGTACATGCCGAGCTTCAAATGTCCCCGATCTCCAGTGAGGAAGTAGTGGTTACGGCCGGTTATTTTTCCACGACCGGA
>MESS01000115.1:8745-9155 GCA_001771055.1 Caldithrix sp. RBG_13_44_9 | reverse complement strand
CGTTGAGTGTGGCTAATTTCTCCCGGGAAGAGATCCGGCGGGCCCCCGGTTCAGCCGGTGATGTCAGCCGGATAATTCTGGGTTTGCCCAGCCTGGCGAAAATGGATGATCAATCCAACAATCTGATCGTGCGCGGTGGCAGTCCGCTGGAGAACACTTTTTACATTGACAATATGGAAATACCCAATATTAATCACTTTCCCACCCAGGGAGCATCGGGTGGAGCCCTCAGCCTGCTGAATGTAGATTTTATCGAGGATGTGAATTTTTATAGCGGCGGATTTTCGGCAGTGTATGGTGATAAACTGTCTTCTATCATGGATATTACCTTCCGGGAGGGGAACCGCCAGGAATTTGATGGTCAGCTGGATCTCAATTTTGCCGGATTCGGCGGTGTTGCTGAAGGTCCC
>MESS01000115.1:8093-8618 GCA_001771055.1 Caldithrix sp. RBG_13_44_9 | reverse complement strand
TAGCTCTGCGAAATATGTTGAAGATTTTTTTGAAACCGGCAGCGGAGATCCGATGATCCGCAATCGTTCACTGGAGCAGACCCTCACTTTACGCAATGTGAATCATGTAAAGCTGAGTGTGCATCATTCCGTCGAATTCGGTGCGGAAGCCAAATTTTTAAAATCGGATTATGATAATTATTATGCTGAATATCCCGATGCCTTCGGTCAGACTGTCCCCGCCGTGAAGGTTGCAGAAACAGTTTCAGAAAACAAGATTGCAGGTTTTACCAGTTATATTTTCCAACCGGCAAAACCACTTACTGCAATCCTGGGATTAAGGGCCGACTATTTTTCTTATAATGAACAGTACACCTTTTCACCGCGTTTTTCATTTTCCTGGCAAATAAGTCCACGGTTTATAATCAATGGTGCGGCGGGAATGTTCTATCAGAATCTGCCGCTCTATCTCACGGCGATTTACCAGGGGAATCAACCCCTGAAAGATCTCTATTCCTCTCATTATATCATTGGTACTGAATATTT
>MESS01000115.1:6783-7501 GCA_001771055.1 Caldithrix sp. RBG_13_44_9 | reverse complement strand
GACCTCGTAGAGGTCACATTATTGTAGCAATATGATATCACGCACACCGATTTAATCCTTGTAGAGGATTAATAATTGAGTTTGTATCCAAGCACATTAACAAATTATTGATCCTCTATGAGGATCTTTATTCATTACCGGAACATTCTTTTCCTACAACAATAAAATATCTACGATGTTTTGATCATCAGACTACCACAATCGAATTCTGACCTCGTAGAGGTCACATTATTGTAGCAAAATAATATCACCCATACCGATTTAATCCTCGTAGAGGATTCATAAAACCTAAATATTTCGAAAACCATTTAATTTTTGCAGGAATCAATTAAAAAAATCAAACAAATATTTCTCATCAAATTTTATATCAAATCTTTTTAATAAATCTATATACTCCTCACGAAACGTTTTCTTCCTATGATGGACAGCTTGATTGGCTATGTATTTATAGATGCTATCTAATTGTGACCGGCCATAAGAGAAAGCCCCATATCCATCTTGCCAATGAAATTTGCCCCGGAAATATTTCTTTTCGTTAATAAATGAAGAGGATTCCTTTTTTATACAACCAACCAGATCCGATATCTTATCGTTTGGATTTGATCCAATCAATATATGGACGTGATCTGACATTCCGTTGATGATGATCGACTTGTGTTTTCGGTTGGTTATTATACCACTGCTATACTTGAATAATTCATTTCTTATTTCTTCATTT
>MESS01000115.1:6483-6691 GCA_001771055.1 Caldithrix sp. RBG_13_44_9 | reverse complement strand
ATTTGAATTTAGAATGTACTGCATCCAGCAAAGGTGTCCGGCCGTCCGGTAGATAGTCCCCCAGCAGATGCCAGATGATCATTCCCCGGGCTCCGTTCTGGATAATGTATTCCGCTTTGCCAGCTGCCGATTCTTCATCATCATAGGAGACCAATATTTTTTCAGTTTCATTGACCAGATAAGGAACCTGGGCCTGCTGATCCCAATA
>MESS01000115.1:4658-6419 GCA_001771055.1 Caldithrix sp. RBG_13_44_9 | reverse complement strand
AATGTAGTATCTGCACCGCCATGTTCACCATACATCTGAGTACAATTCGCATAGGCATGTCCGTAGGAAGGTACTGCCAGATTGATCTTCTCAGCAGGAACGCCCAATTTCTGGTGATAGAGCCTGAAAGCACCATCCAGACAGCGACCCGAATCACCCTGCGCCGGCGCATATAAGGCTGAATTGTGATTGCTGATCTTACCCCAGGGGCCATATAAATCGTAAATCATAATGTTCATAAAATCAATGATGTTACTGATTGCCGGTACCTCCATATCCAGGGTATGACTCTCAGCAGCTGGTAAAGAAACGGATAACAGGTAATTTTTGCCGGTTCTTGTTCCCAGGAGATTCAGGCTATCACGGATGGCTTGTAAAAGAACAGTAAAGTTAAACTTGTCCTGGGGAGTGCCTTTATGCCGCACATATCCGGGAAATTCCCAATCGACATCGATTCCGTCAAATCCATAATTTTTTAAATGCTTATTGCACCAATGGGCCAGCCGGGCCCTTTTCACCGGATCGGCAGATACGCCCGGGAAATTACCGGAATTATCCCATCCGCCCAATACCATCATCACTTTAACTCCATGCTGATGGGCCAGATCAATCAGTGAACCGTTTGGTTTTATTTGGCCGGTGAGTGAATCAATTTCCCCTTTCAGCAGATAGGCATCTGCTTCCGGATTCATTCCTACCAGTTCACCGCTTTCCAGCGGGTAGAAGAAGGCGTAATTAATGCCGGTTAATTTTTCATAGGGTATTACCTGCGGAGTTACCAGACGATTGCGGTCCTGCCATTTCCAGGAGGGGAAATAGCTGATGATATCTTTTTTCTGTCCATAGAGCGGCAGTAGAATAAAAAATATCAGAAGAATAGAAACTGATTTTTTCATGATGATATGTCCTTTGATTTTAATGTTTTTTATTAACTGCGGTTTTTTTTAAAACTGCTATGATCGCTTTTATGATTTGAGTAAAAATGTTTTTAGATCATAAGTAAAAATCACCTGTCTGCCATCTTCCCATTTTGGAAGAATTATCTCGCTGCCTGAACTGATAAAAAATCCCTGAAAAATTATATCCGGAACATCCTTAAAACAAATACTTCAATTAAATTTTCCCGGAGAAAACTGTCCGGGTGAGAACATTGTATCGTTTTCTTCAGTCGTTCCATCAGCTCAGTTCCATTGCTTCGGACGAGAAGAACCACTGAGTGCTTGATCAAGAACTTCCCGGGGTGTCAGACTCACCATGGGAGGTTACAGCAAATTTTTTCTGATTTCTATTTCAGATATAGTATATTACCGCCATTAAAACTGAGTGGGATTACTTTTCCTGAAAGCAGAATATGTCCTGGGACTTTTTTAATATCTTTTTGCTACTGGCATCGGTCCAGGGATTTTTCCTGACCCTGCTGATCTTCCATAAGCATAGACGATTATTTGCCAACCGTTTTTTGGGAAGCATGCTGTTGTTCTATTCGATTATCTTACTCAATCTCTTCCTGGGCGAGATTGGGATTTTGTACCAGTATCCACTGTTGTTGATCATTCAGTTCGGTTTGCCATTTTTTATCAGTCCCCTGCATTATCTGTATGCGCGTTATCTCACCCGCTCTTATTCCCGGTTTCAGAAATATGACTGGCTGCATTTTCTTACTTTTGTTGTCTATGAGGTATATTTTATCTTGCGATTAGGCTCAGACGGTACGGCAATCATGGCCGCTATGAAAAATTTTGAGACTGCCGGACTTTCCAT
>MESS01000115.1:0-4600 GCA_001771055.1 Caldithrix sp. RBG_13_44_9 | reverse complement strand
ACTCTTGCCTTATTAAAAAAATATTCCGGGAAAATCAAGGTGGTATTTTCCAATATCGAGGGAGTTAGACTCACCTGGCTGCGGAATATCACCTATCTTACTTTAGCGGTGATCCTGTCATTTCTGATGGAAAATCTGTTACTGCTGGGCGGGATTAATTTTTCTGATTATTTCAGCTTTACTTCTTTTCTGGCGGCGGCATCGGTCTATACCATGGGTTATATGGCATTATTTAAATCGGAGATTTTCAAACGGCCGGAAGTGGCCAATTCGATCAGTCAGATGACCAGTCTGCCTGAACAATCTCGGGAACCAGCGGATACGGCCGCCATACCCAAGTACCAGAAGTCCGGCCTCAGCCCGGAGAAAGCTCAATTATGCCTGCAGCAATTGCAGCAGATGATGGAAACAAGTAAAGCTTATGCAGATAGTGAATTGACTCTGACCCAACTCGCCGATAGGTTATCGATTACCCCCCATAATCTGTCGGAGGTGATCAACACCCGGCTGCAGCAGAATTTTTTTGATTTTATCAATGTTTACCGGCTGGAACAGGTGAAGAAGGATCTGGCTGATCCTGCTAAAAAGCACCTGAAAATATTGTCCATCGCCTTTGATGCCGGCTTCAATTCCAAAGCCGCCTTCAATACTATCTTCAAGAAGGCCACTCAATTGACCCCCTCCGAATACCGCGAGAAATTTCTAAAAGATAATCAATAAAATGAGATTGCATCCAGCTGGTAAAATTTCAAAACCCGTATGGCCCGCAGGGTATTCCAGCGGCTGGGTTCACCGGTCTTTTCCATTTCAAAATAGGTTCGGCCGGGCTGGCGATTCTGCAGTAACCAGCGGCCATCAGGCTGCTGCCTTTTTTTGATCAGAGTCAGGGCGTCGGCCATTCTATGGTCATAGGGTATGTGAGCGGTCTGAAAAAAGTCCAGAACACGCAGAACATCATAGCGCCAGTAGGGTGGGAAGGAAAAGCGGGTCATCCGTGAATCAAAGACCTGTCCGCTGCGATGAGATTTATAGAGGTTATGCTGCAGCAAAAATTCCACTGCCTGTTTTATACGTTCCTGAATTTCGATTGATTGATAATGGTTGAATTTCGAAAAGTCCAACAATCCTTCCAGCACATTGATGGTGGTATGAAAGGAGCTGTGACCAGCACCTTTGAAGCGCTGACAATTCCAGCCGCCGTCGGGCATTTGTTCTCTCAATAAATATTCGACTAACAACTGAATGCGGTCATTGGAATATTTGAAATACGAGAAAAGCCGCAGAATCATCCCGGTGACGCAGGTTTCACTGCATTTCATAGAGCGGAAATAGTTTATACCGCCGTCCCGATAGAGACCTTTGACCAACAGCAGCTGGCATGATTTCTGAATATCTGGGTAATCCGGATCCAGTCCCAGCCAGCGCAGCAGCAGCAGGGTATAAGTAGTGGAGATCCATTTGGGATTATAGAGTCCTCCCCCAAATCTGCCGTCGGACTCTTGCTGAGAAAGCAGTTTGGCTCCCCAACCTTCCCGGGCAATCAGGGCTTGTTCTTTTTGGATTGTCTTTTGATCTACTACTAATAAATCCCGGTATACCTGCCAGCGGATGGCAGGATCCCCTTCTAACAGCCATTTGAATACTCTGCTATCTTGAATCATTTGCCAGATAGACCTATGTCGATTTTAAAGTTCAATAGAGATTTGAATCTTAAATAAATAAAAACTCTTTCCCACGAAATACCCTGAATACACTAAAAAAACTGAAAATTAAAATCCAAAATCCAAAATCTAAAATTTTTTCCGAGTGTTCCATGGATTTCTTTTCAATCTTCTTCACATTCTAAGAATTTTGTGGTATAGGTATTCATGATGTTGCCCATAGTCTGGCTAAAATTACATAAACCACTTTTTCTGCTGGTAAACTGAATCGCCAAATTTGCGCATGAAGGCCATTTCTTCTTCTGAGAGGGATCCCTGCTGCAAAACCTTCATATTTTCCTGCAGCTGTTTGAGATTGCTGGGAGCAGTCATGCATACATGTATCTGGGGATAGGATAGAACGAAGCGGTAGGGCATGGTTGCAGCGGGAATGGGAGAATCTTTCGGCCAGCCTTTGGGACGACGCAGCAGATAGCGCCAGCGGGTGGCAGTGAAACTGACAATACCCGGATTGTGGGTAGCTAAATGGGGGAAGATATCCTTCTCCGCCCCACGGTGGGCGGCATTATAGCGGATCATTAACACCTCCAGCTTACCTTCGGCCGCCATCTGACCGGCAAAAGTCCGGTCATGGGTAGACATTCCCACTGCTTTCACTTTACCTTCCTCGCATAATTTATATAATTCCTCCCGGGCTTTCTCCGGGAATTCCTTTGCCTGACGCACCCCCAGGAACATGAAGACATCAATATAATCCGTTCCGAATTGCCGCAAACGCTTTTCCAGGGATTTGCGGATATCGGGATAGCCCCAGATCAGATTATAAACCCCGGTAGCAATTACATATTTCTCCCGATTTTTTGGCAGGACTTCCCGCATGACTTTGGTCATTTGGGTATCAATGCCGAATCCGAAGAAATAATTAATCCCCTGGTCTAAGGCAAAATAGACCGCTTTCCTTCCCGGCCGGTAGGTGGCAGACAATCCCAGCCGGCAGACTTTCAGGCCAGTTTTTCCCAGTATGGTATGAGTGAAGTTCTCTGACATAAATGGATATCCTTAGTTAAGATGATCGCTTTCGTTTTAGTTATGTGGTTTCTGGAAGGCTGGTAGAGGTAAAAATTAAAAATACAAAATAGAAAACAAGTATCAAGAGAGGCATAGTATAATAGTGATTCATCGTAGAAAATTTTAATAGATACGCGGTAAATCTATAATAAATTATGGAAATCGTGAAATAATAATTTATTTTTTAGGCTCATACAAAGCCACGAAGGCGCCGGCCGGATCCTGGATCACACAATAGCGGCCAAGTCCTCCCCTTTTCTTAGGAGGGACAATGATTTTTGCACTTAATTTATGACAGAAGGCAGCGCTGGCATCGACATCTTCGACGGTGATGTAAACCAGCCAGAAAGGTGGGAGTCCAGCATTCACACACCGGGAATGGCAGACACCGGCTTTGGTCTGGTTGTCATCCGGGGAATTCATGTTGTAATCACCGTAATCTCCTATGGGCACTTCGGAAGTTTTCCAGCCGACCACCCAGGAGTAAAAATCTCTTACCTGTTCAGTATTATTTACCGTAAGGTCAGTCCAGGCGAAAGAACCAATGGGTAATTTATTTTGAGAAATAATCATCCTCCGGGTTTTGAATCAATTGAACACTGATGTCACTGATCAAACGGATTTGCACGTATGTTTAAGCTATAAAATTTTTTATAAAAGCAATTATATCTAATCATTCTGCCAGAATTGCTGATCAGCCGTATTTAGAAATTTTTTTACATTGAAGGAAGTATTATTGGCAACGGTGACCGATGCGCAATTTTTTTCCGGATATATGCGCATTTCCCCATGGAAACCTGCACCCCCGCCTTCTTTAAACAAGTACCTAAAATCACCCATCATTCCGATATGCCAGCCTAAGGTCATCTGAATAGGCTGCCCTTTATTATTTTTTTGTTGTTCA
Organism: Caldithrix sp. RBG_13_44_9; assembly: GCA_001771055.1. Classification (GTDB taxonomy): domain Bacteria; phylum Calditrichota; class Calditrichia; order RBG-13-44-9; family RBG-13-44-9; genus RQOF01. The sequence goes on along the minus strand of MESS01000115.1, from coordinate 967 downwards.
AAGAACAGATTCCTGGTTTCCGGCGGAAACAATAATGGTTGATCCCGCAACAGATCCTGCAGAAAAATGGCCAGTGAATGGGCTGAACCAACCATGCCCCCGAAAGCGGGACCATTCAGGTAATGTTCTTTAACATGAAGCCATCCGTCTTCATAGTCTCCAAAAAATTTTGCATCGACCATAAAGGATTTGAAAAAATTCAGGAATGACCATTTGGGTATATACCCTTTGGAATGATTGTCCAAAGAGGGGATAACAAAATCAGCCTCATTGGAGGGGAGGCTTAATCTTTTAAATATATGTTCCCGGACATAGCTGGCATAATCCTTCCTTGTTACTTCTTCAATAATTTTACCCAGCAGCCAATAGGAAATGTTGGAATAGGTATATTTTTTACCGGGGGTGAAATTAACTTTTGGATTTTTTCTCAGGACCTCCCGTAGTGCAGAATCCTCCCGGAAGGAATCATGTTCAACTGCCAGATGTACCCATTTCAGCGGAATGGGATTTGGTATACCTGAGGTCTGTGAAAGCAAATGACGGATGGTGATCTTGCGGTCATATGGGCTGGTGGGAAAATATTTAATATGGGGATCATCCAGGGAAATTTTTACGCCTTCCACCAGCTGCAGTACTGCCGCCGCCGTAATCACCTTGGTCATCGAGTACATCATTATGGTGGTGCCGGTTTGCATCGGTCTTTTACCAGACACATCTGCCCAACCTCCGGCAAATTCGAAAAGTAAGGAATTAGAATTCAATAGCAGGTATTGAATTCCGGGAAAGTTTTTTGCCTGCAGTTGTTTCTCGATGAAATCCTGTACTCTGGCTTTTCGGTCGTGGATTGAATCATTCATGGTGAGTTGACATCCTCCGATAAACAAAAGCAGGATTGATAGAAGGAGGAAATTCAATGTGTGGTATAGTTGAACATTTTCCTGCTTTGAATTAAAATTTTTATTTTTAG
>MESS01000114.1:5669-5805 GCA_001771055.1 Caldithrix sp. RBG_13_44_9 | reverse complement strand
TCGCGGTGCTCATCAGGTCACCGGCATTGACATCCGGGAAAGCCATATTAAAATGGCCAACACGATAAAAGATATAGCCAATCTGGAAAATCTTAATTTCAAAGTGCAGGATTTTTTAGAAACCGATTCGATCACT
>MESS01000114.1:5338-5524 GCA_001771055.1 Caldithrix sp. RBG_13_44_9 | reverse complement strand
GCTGGGGTAGCGATCCTCAAAATCGGAAAGGACCGGCATTAGCTTTGATCGAATCGGACAAATGGCATGTCGGACCGAATAAACCCCTGGTACTGGTGCCGACGCTCAATGCGCTTTACAGGATGCTTTTCGCATCGGGGTTCGATCATTTATTTCTTGGAATTCCCACAGAATCCATGGAAGATC
>MESS01000114.1:4631-5174 GCA_001771055.1 Caldithrix sp. RBG_13_44_9 | reverse complement strand
AATCCCACCACTGGATCTTTTTAAGTGCAGAAATCTGGTCTTTTGAGAACCTGTATCTGATGTGTCTGGCCGGATTTCCAGCCACAATTTCGTAATCGTCGACATTTTTGGTGATAACGGATCCTGCCCCGATTACCGCACCATCTCCAATGATAATTCCTGGCATGATAAGTGTCCGGTAACCGATCCAGACATCGTTCCCGATCCTGATATCACCTTTTCCGGTCGGATGTTCCGGATTTTTTGGAATACCCTCAATTAACTCCCCGAATGGGTAGGTGGATATCCAGTCGGTGCGATGATTCCCATCAACAATTATTTTTGTTTCAGGTGCAATTGAGGTAAATTTGCCTATATAAACATGATACCTGGCTGTCCAGATTAAAATATCAGGATTGCCATAAGTAAATTCACCAATATGCACATTTGATGAAATTAATTCCGAAGATCCCGGATTTTTACTACGGCATAAAACATAATTTCCTTCGTTATTCTTGTCTGGAAACACCAGGATCACCACCGATTTGCATCTGTACTAATTGC
>MESS01000114.1:4467-4609 GCA_001771055.1 Caldithrix sp. RBG_13_44_9 | reverse complement strand
GGAAATGTTCTCATGTAACTTCTCTCTTTTTCATGTCCATATAGGTTATCAATTGCCGCATATGAGTCATTTCCCGGTAAAATCACCATAAAAGATCTTGTGATTCGCTGAATAAAGTTATAAGACATACCCAGAGATACAT
>MESS01000114.1:4128-4410 GCA_001771055.1 Caldithrix sp. RBG_13_44_9 | reverse complement strand
CTCTCAGGTATTGCCGGAAAATCCAACCGTCCTTACCTCATCGATGTTACTTTCACGAGCATCACGTCACAATGCCCATGGGAAATGATAAAACATTCATCGCGGATTCTTTTCATGCCAGAAGAAATAACTGTAGAAATACACCCATTGGTCTTTGCTTAACAATTTCTTAAAATAATACTGTTAACTGCTTACCCGACAGTAATTTTTGCATGTAAATCTATAATTCCTGTCATATTCTTATCATTTTTAACATGGAAAATTACATGGTCTTCCAGTCTG
>MESS01000114.1:3041-4098 GCA_001771055.1 Caldithrix sp. RBG_13_44_9 | reverse complement strand
ATAATTGCAATTGCAGAAGTAAGTGAATATGTTCCTGTTCCCAATGAAAGGGGCATAGATACATTTACCCGAGGCATTTCTCCTTTTTTTACGCCGCACAAATCACAATTCTGCCACCGTGTATGTGTTCCATAAATCTCGGTAAATTTGTTTCTGATGATAAATCCAATGGTTAAACAATCAGTAAAATCCTGATGTGCGAACATTGTATAACGAATTATTATTTTTTCGCCGCTCTGGAACGATAATGCAGGCTTACCTTCTTTATCAAGCAATTCAACCGTTAAAATCTCCGCTTTTTTATTACCAAACCGGATGTGGCCGGTATCTGTAAACAATGAAATTTCCTGTTCCCTCTCATTTTTTGATGGTTGAACCGCTTCATTTACAGGCGGTTGAGGAATTTTCTTTTTGAGTGCAGGCCATCCCCAGGCACTCCAAGCATAACTGAGATCATCCCCGGATCCCGAAGTAGAAAATATAATGCAGACTGTATTTCCCGAAAACTGTTCAAGGGGCACGATAAAGTTATGCCAGCCCCGATCCCCGACATTTCGTTTTGGCTGGAGAACCCGGGTGAAGAGATTCTCTGTTTTGCCATCACAGAGAAGATCAACATCAAACTTTACCCCCTGGGTAATCTTATCCCATGCCTCCGGCATAATCCCAATCGCAAACGCAAGTAAAAATCCCGGCTCGATTGACACCGAATACGTGATTTGTGAAGGCGGGTGGGCAAAGATTACAAGGCGGGGTGTGGATAGTATCTCGATTGTCTGCGGTCGTACCGGTGTTCCTTGTGCACTCTCTATATTTGCCTGAGAAATGTTTCCAACAAAATCGTACTTGGTTTCGTATCCTTCCTCCAGAACTTCACCGTGCTCGATCAGGTTTCCCTCAGTATATGCCCGCTCACGGTCAGCGATTAAGGCATAATACTTATTGACCACATAGTTCGGATCACCCCGTTCTATGATCCGTCCGCCGTCGAGAAGCAAAGCAGAAGTGCAGAGATTCCTTACCGCCTCTGTATCATGACCTACGTATAAAATCGTTT
>MESS01000114.1:2715-2930 GCA_001771055.1 Caldithrix sp. RBG_13_44_9 | reverse complement strand
CCACTGAAAATGCGAGTCTGACGATCATACCGGATGAATAGGTGCGAAGGGGTTGATCGATGAAATCTGCCAGCTCTGAAAACCGGACTATCTCATCGAACTTGTCAGTAATCTCCTGTTTTGAGAGTCCCATGATCGACCCGTACATATATACATTCTCTCTCCCTGAAAATTCAGGGTGAAATCCGGAACCCAGTTCAAGGATGGCTGCTACT
>MESS01000114.1:1642-2658 GCA_001771055.1 Caldithrix sp. RBG_13_44_9 | reverse complement strand
AGGAGAGTGCTTTTTCCTGAACCATTCTGTCCGAGAATTCCCAGCGTAGAACCTTGTGGGATATCAAATGAGATACCTCTCAGAGCCCAGAAATCTGTGTGCCGTTTTATCGTCCCCATACTCAGATATTCAAGAAATCTTCCACCAGGTGAAGTAAACAATTTAAACTTTTTACCGAGATCCCGAACCTCGATGACATTCATAATAATTCACCAAATCCGGTTTTGGATTTCCGGAAAAACCATATACTGATTGCGAACAAAACTACCGAAAAAATCAGGAAAGGTACAAGGATCTGCGCTTCCGGCAGCTTGTTGTAGAACAATGCATCGCGATATATTTCAAGCATATAATATGCCGGGTTCAGCTGAACGATCCATTGAAAATTTGCAGGAATCAGGTTCACTGTATAGGCGATGGGAGTCGCCCAGAACCAAATCATGAACAACGGACCAAGCATTGTGGGAATATCCCTGAAATAGACTGAACCGCTCGAAAGAAAAAATGCCAGTGACATCGTAAACATCATCTGCAGAACAATGGCAAGAGGAAGGAGAAGAATATACACCGACAGGGTGCCTTTCAGAAAAATAAAGAGAAGCATATAGATTGCCAGACCGATTAAAAGGTTTACAAATTCTGATAATGTAGTATAAATCGGAAAAATTTCATTTGGGAACGGAACTTTTTTGATATAGTTTTTGTTGTCGATAATCGAGCGAGATGCTCTCGTCACGGAATCCTGAAATGCCAGCCAGGGAAGAAATCCGGCAGCAAAATATAATGCAAAATCCCAGATGCTGGTCGTTCCAGGAAGTCGTACATTAAGGAAAACACCAAATACCACAATATACACAACGAGGGTGATTACCGGGTTGAGAATGGACCAGTATAAACCGAGAAGCGATCCTGCATATTTTGAGGAAATATCACGTCTGATAAAATTCCAGATGAGTTCGCGGTAACCAAGAATCGACGACATCTGCCTGTTTCCTGTATTATTTATGTAAATAAAT
>MESS01000114.1:1409-1594 GCA_001771055.1 Caldithrix sp. RBG_13_44_9 | reverse complement strand
ATGATTATCACTTATTTGGAACTTTTGCACGGCTCCAGACCAGAATCCACTTTTCAATTGATCTATCAGATATCGTTTTTTTAATGCTGTGTCTCTTTCTGATCATCACGGGCAGACCTTTTATCGAATCAACTTTAGCCCTGATTATTGCTTTTCCTTTGCCCTTTAAAAAATAAAACGGGATC
>MESS01000114.1:531-1325 GCA_001771055.1 Caldithrix sp. RBG_13_44_9 | reverse complement strand
TTCCGGTTTCCGTAATACACAGACAGATCTGAACCCGGTTCAGTGGACCCCCCATGGAAATGGGTAACCCGCGCAGCAGGTACGTAGAGACACTTCCATCCGGAAAGTCGTGCCCGGAATGCCAGATCGACATCTTCCATATAGAGAAAAAAATCCTCATCAAAGAGTCCTATCGAATCAAGCATTGAGCGTCTGTAGAGGGCAGCACCGGCGCACGGGCCGAACACTTCCTCACCAACATCATATTGCCCCCGATCAGGTTCCCCCATTCCCCGGTCCCATGCTGCCCCGCTCCTTGAGATACAAATAGCGGTTGAGTTGATCCTGCCATCAGGAAATATCATTTTTGATGCACACATGCCGACAGAAGTATCGGACATCATCGGTTCTGCGAGTACTTTGATAAAATCCATGGAAATAATCGTATCGTTATTCAGGGTGAGAATAAATTCTCCTCCTGCCGCATGTATTCCTGCGTTTGTGCCTCCGGCGAACCCAAGATTGCATGGCTGGCAGAGAACTTTAACATCGGGGAAGTTCTGCTCTACGAATTCAACGCTCCCATCGGTTGAATTATTGTCCACCATTATTACTTCAAAAGGACTATATGACTGTGAAAAGAGTGAGCTGAAACAATCAGATAAGAATTTCTTCCCGTTATAATTAACGATAATAACGCTGATTAAGGGATTTGGTATTTTTCCATCCATATTGTTCCTTTCTGATTTCCATTCAGCCTTTTTAACAACAGATTTGAAACCGTATCTTACTTTTCCTGAAACCATTGATTTTCA
>MESS01000114.1:309-525 GCA_001771055.1 Caldithrix sp. RBG_13_44_9 | reverse complement strand
TTAAAAACTCTGTAAAAATTCTATTGCACGTCCATTGTGCATTCCTGCTTCCAGGGTACCAAAATGCCACAGAAAGGGATACGCTCAGAATACCAAAAAAAAATTTCCAACACCTGTTATTCTGACCTTGCTCTGTGCTTCTGAACGAGAAGACCTGCCCTCAGCAGGCTTTCGAAGGTTCCTGCATCACTCCAGAATCCTTTCAGTATTGCATAC
>MESS01000114.1:0-204 GCA_001771055.1 Caldithrix sp. RBG_13_44_9 | reverse complement strand
TAGAGATAAAGTCCTGTTACCGCATACTTTGACCTGGGGAATTTGGGTTTCTCTTCAATAGAAATGACGCGGTCTTTCCCAAGCTCAGCAACACCAAACCGGTGGGCATCTTCGACTTCTTTTAAGAATATCTTTGCACCTTTTCTGAATGAAGAGATATCGGCTTTCACCGTATCCTGAAAAATATTGTCCCCGAGAATCACT
>MESS01000113.1:47699-48017 GCA_001771055.1 Caldithrix sp. RBG_13_44_9 | reverse complement strand
TTTTTATCGCCAGAACTTTTACCATTTTTCGTAATTTTTCTATGGCTTTATCCAGTGAAGATTCGTGGGCAATCCGGGTGGCTTCATCATCGTTTGGAAAAAAAACGTCGGTCTGTCTTAAAACCTCATAGAGATCTTCGCTCCATTTTTCTGAGGGATCCCAGTTGGTATCCAATGAGGTGGTAAGTCCTATGCTTTTCGCTTGTGAAAATATTTTTGCCACATCGGGAACTAAACCGGTCTGCAGGTAATAGCAACCCAGATGAAGATGACGGGCTTGTTTGATATAATCCCAGTTGATATCTTTCATCTTCATGT
>MESS01000113.1:42061-47656 GCA_001771055.1 Caldithrix sp. RBG_13_44_9 | reverse complement strand
ATTAGCCAAAATAATAGTCGCTCCGGTTTTTAATTTTTTATCACGAATGATTCCCCTGGTATCCACTCCTCCAGCCTGCAGCCCCTGGATCATAAAATCACCAAAATTATCCTCACCGCTTTTCCCGATATATCCTACTTTGCTGCCGATAACCGCCAGATTATGAGCGGTGATCGCTGATGAACTTCCCATGGTAAAGCGCATATCTTTGGCCAATTTTTCCTTTTCATTCTCGGGAAAAGGAACTTCCCAAAGAACCAGGTCAATATTAAGTTCGCCAATAACGACGACATCAAATTTCTTTCTTACCATATTTCCCGTTTTCAGTTAAATTGAATTCGACCACCGCTGTCAAATTTTTGGGATTATCCGGATTCAGGTGTTTGGCAGTTGCCTTGTAATACCCCAGCAATTGCAGAACAGGCATATACAAAAAGGGAGTCAGGATATCGCCATATCCCGGGGGGACATCAATGATATAATCAGCACGATGGCATTCTTTTACCATGTGGGCACTGGTAAGCGTGAGAGTTGTGGCGCCCAGCTGTTTGAGGTCTTTCAATAAATCCGCTTCCAGGGAAAGTCCAGCTTCAGAAAAAAGCAGAGTGAGAAGAGTATTGGCGGTGGCGGTGGATTTCGGTCCGTGCCGGTACTCCAGCGCATGAAAGCTCTGGGAATGGGAAATTGACATTTCCTGAATTTTCAGGGCCGCTTCATTGGCAATCCCGTAATAAGGTCCCTGTCCCAGGAAGACAAAATCTTCCAGATCATCCACGAAGGCGATATCTTTTATCTGGGGTTCTGAATTCTGGACCAATGCTTCGGCAGTGTCCGCCAGCTTGGCGATTTTTGTAATCAACTGCCGGTCTTCGGCATATAAAGCCGCCAGATGAACAATGCTCAATAACATGCTGGTGAAGGAGCCAGTCATGATCATGCTCTCTTCTTTTTCAAAAGGAAAGCTCAGGGCGTGAACCGCTTCCTTTACCAGGGTGGAATCCGGATTACAGGATACTACCAGAGTAGGAAGTTTTAAATTGTTTTTCGCAGTTCGAGAAGCCATGATCGCTTCAGTGGAGGTACCGGAGCGGGAAATGGGGACCACCAGATATTCTGATTTGGAATTAAATATGATTTGCGGAAAAATAAGGATTTCAGAACAAGGTACCGCCTTGGAAGGAATTCCGGTAAGATTTTCAAAGAGCAGGCTGGCAACCTGCGCCAAATAGTAAGAAGTACCACAACCGGTAAAAACCCAGACTGCCTCAGAATATTTTTCCACTATTTTGAGGTTTTTTGATCTCTTCTTCTCCAGATGATAAAGCAGTTGTTTCCAGGCAGCGAACTGTCGTTTGATTTCGGTATAGGTATAGGTTGATTGGTTCACAGTCAGTTCTACCTCATTTATCCCAGTTGTTTTCAGACAGTAATAGTCTCAATCCCAAGTTCAGACAATCTTTGCAGATATTCCTTCGAAATATTGGTGTCGGTAACGATCCGATCGATAATATCCAGCGGATCAATTACCCCTACAGTTCTTCGACCAAATTTGGAAGAATCGGCCAGAACAATCACCTGGGCGGCTGCTTTGATCATCATTTTATTCACCCGTGCTTCCAAAATATTGGGTGTGGTGAGACCAAATTCGAAATCGATTCCATCTACTCCTAAAAAAAGTTTATCAGCGGTAATATTTTGAAGTGAATCTTCGGCAATAGGACCCACCAGTGAAAATGATTTTTCTCGCAGCATCCCACCTGTTAAAATCACCGTCAGTTCGCTGGCAGCAAGTTCAGAAGCAATATTCACCGCATTGGTAATCAGGGTTATTCCCCTTTTATACTTTAGTAAGTGAGCCAGTTGGGTGGTGGTAGATCCGGAATCCAGTATAATTGTGTCACCCGGACTGATAAAACTCTCAGCTAAATAGGCAATTCTTCGCTTTTCGTTGGTATGCATGCGTTCTTTTTCAGTGAGGGCTAAATCCTGTCCGGCTGAAGAATTTAAGATGGCACCGCCATGAACCCGGGTTAATATTCCCCGTTTTTCCAGAATTTCTAAATCCTTACGAATGGTAACCTGGGAGGTACCAAACTCTTGTGAAACTTCACCAACTAAAATGCGCTTTTTTGCTGTAAGGATGTGCTGGATCTTCTGGCGCCGCTCTTCATTCAGCATGGGTCCATCTCAAGATGGGATTGTTAGGACTAAAGCGATCTATTTAAAAAGAGTTGTCGTTCGATGAGGCTTATTATTTCTTTTTCTTATCTTTCATTTCGTATTGCTTCGAATATATAAAACTCACTATTTAAAAATCAACACTTTTTTCATTTTTTTTAAAAAATTACCTCAGGTACTGAATGAGTTCTGCAGGAATAGAATCTATCTTTTCGAAATCATTGCAGAACCAAAATGGAATGAATACTAACTTCATTAATTATAATATTTTATCTCACTCATTATCCTGTTAGATCAGACAGCAGCGATAATAATAACTTTATCTCTATCTACAATTCAATCGTAGCGAGCATCATGAATTTTTCATAAATATTTCAAATGAAAAGAAAACAAATAGTCTTTACAGATCCGGGAAGAGGAAATACTAGAAATTTTTCTACCTAAAATTTACTTGATCCGATAGGGTTTGTTCGCTTTATATAGTTTTTGCCGGGCTTCAATCTCAACTGCCAGATCTTGCTTCTTTTGTAAAAGTGCCAGGACGTATGCCCGGCCGGCGGTATCATAGGCCTGCTGGTATTGTTTCGTCTCCGCTAAAACAGCGGCCAAAAGATCCAAATATGAAGGATTATTTATTTGGGAGGGGCTGCTGATCATCTCCACCAACCGCAAGGCTTCTTTGCCATCGCGTAATTTTGCTTCCGGGGAGGAAGCTAATAACCATGATAATTGATAGGGAAAGCGTATATCATCCGGGGCCAGCTTCCATCCCTGCTTAAAAGCTTCAATGGCCTCCGCCCGCCGGCCTAGCAGTTTTAAAAAAGTACCCAAATTCAAATAGCTGTCGATTGACTCCGGATCAATTTTCAAGGTCTGTTCTACTAACTGGATTGCTTCATCTTTCCGGCCGGCCTCAAAATGGATCACCGCCAGATTGTTCAGCGCATTGACATAATTTGAGTCCAGTTTTAATGCAATTTCATATTGTTCGATAGCCTGGTCGTATTGCTGTTTACGCTGGTAGACATAACCCAGACTGGTATAAGATACTGCATTCGGTTTTGCTTCTACCGCCTTTTTCAACTCCAATTCGGCCTCATCCAATAAACCAGCATTGAGATAATTATTAGCCCGGACCTGACACCAGAAAGAGCTTACTCCTTCAGCTTCCATTTCATTATAAACCGGATCAGCCAGGTCCAATCGAACCGGAAGTTTTTCCATCAGGTTGAATTCTTCCTCAGCCTTGGTGATTTCACCGGTACGGCGATACACATCCGCCAGCAGGGCATGAGCTTCACGGTACTCAGGGGCCAGTTGCAGTGCTTTCTGCAGTTGAAGCCGGGCTTCTCCCAAATCCTCCGCCTGTATCGCAATTTTAGCCAATCCCAGATGGGCATGAGGCACTTTTCGTTCAGATTCAGTGATTTTCGCAAATTGTGGTTTGGCCTTATCTGGCTCACCATTCATCAAATACCGATTCCCCAGTTTAATTCCCAGAGGCGGATAGTCGGATTTTAATTGCTGACTGCGTTCAAACCATCCCAGGGCCTCCCCTGCTCCCAGGTCATCCAAGGTAATCGCATAAAAATAGCTCCAGCGGAAATCCTGCTTATTCAGCGAGACAGATTTTTTAAAGACTGGCTCTGCTTCCTGCTTGAAATTATGGATGTACAGATTCATCCCCAACCTGCCCCAGTTTTCGGCGGAACCAGGATGTTTCTTTACTTCCTCCATTAAATGATTAATCTTCTCCACTACCTGTTTCTCAATTCCATCTAAATTAATTTCTTCGATCCTGGCAATAATTTTAGCGTTCTGGAAATGGTGATAGAATTTAAAACCAATAAAACTGAGCAGGATTATAACCGCCAGGAATATGGTACCGTAAATGATGTTTTTTTTGTTCATCTTTCACCTGTCTATAAATTAGCTTGCATAATACATAAAATTGAACCACGAAGACTCAAAGACACAAAGAATATTGAAGTTGTGTTTTGAGAAAAATCAAAATCATTTTCATAATAATTTAGCATTTATGATAACCTAATCTATTAATTTTAAAGTCTTTGTGTCTCTGTGACTTAGTGGTTTTGAATAATTCAGATTAGAATATTATAACACAAAGGTTGTTTACTTTTAATAAGCTGCCATTCTACTTATTCTAAAATTGGCGCTCCCTTCCCCTTTTCCAGAGTAATCATCTGATTAACCATTAGATTTTGAAAAGATTCTTTTTCCCCTCCCGGCCACTGGATAATAATATCTTCCACTTTCTCAGCTGAACCCAGACCAATATGCACCCGCGGATCATTACTGCAGCAAAAACTATAACCCGGATTGACCAGTCGTAGAATTGATTTGCCGTTAATATCGATCATTATCTTTGCACCAAAAGCATCGCGATGGAGAGCCGGATCGTATGCCCTGATGAGCAGCCAGTTACCTTTATTCTGGAAGTCATTCCGGTAAAGCCTGGCTTTTCCACCTTCATTGGTCACTAACAGATCGACATCACCGTCATTATCCACGTCACCAAAGGCCAGACCACGACTGTTTTCCACCTGCGCAGTGAATGAAGCAGCCTGTTGACTGACGTCCTTAAAATAACCTTTGCCGTCGTTTTCAAACAGCAGATTCGGCTCAGCATAATAATCCCAGAATTCGATTGGTTTCTTTTCGGTAAGGAGTGGGCCGCGGATTACCCGGCCGTTGACCACTGCGATATCAAGGTCAGTATCATTGTCATAATCAAAAAATCCGGTGCCAAATCCAGTGAAGGGTAAACTGATGGTTGCTAATCCTGCCGGGGCAGAATCGTCTTGAAAACCAATTTCTCCCATATTCCGGTACAGGGTATTTTTCTCCCCGCGAAAATGCCCCATGAACAGATCCAGGTCATTATCATTGTCCACATCTCCGACGGTAATTCCCATGCTGGCTTCTGGCATTCCCGCATCATTAACTGCACATCCTAAGATCAAAGCCTTATTTTTAAAAGTACCATCTCGCTGATTCATCCATAAATGGTTCGCCTGCCGGTCATTGCCTACATAAATATCGGGATAGGAATCATCATTAAAATCGGCACTGGTCACTCCGAGTCCGGCTGATTGCTCACTGGTGATACCAGATTTGACTGAAACATCTTCAAAGGTGCCGTCACCGTTATTATGGAACAGTTTATCGGATACTCCTGGAAAACCCTGCGGGCCGCAATAATCCCGGCGCCCTACCCGATCGGTACAAATCGTGGCGGTGTCATACTTCACATAATTGGCCACAAAAACATCCAGATAGTTATCGAGATCATAATCAAGAAAGATCACCGATACTCCCCAATCCGGATTATTTATTCCGGTAGAACTGGTAATATTGGTAAAGGTGCCATCTCCATTGTTACGATAGAGAGCATCC
>MESS01000113.1:41732-42027 GCA_001771055.1 Caldithrix sp. RBG_13_44_9 | reverse complement strand
CATCGTTATCGATATCCCCCACTGCCACACCCATTCCATATCCGGAATCCCCCATGCCTGACTCTTCGGTTACATCTTGAAAGATTCCGTCAGCTTCCTGCCGGAATAAACGGTTTTTCAACGGGGTCGGATATTTTTTAATTCGGCCATGCTCTGCTCCGTTCAGCAAGTAGACATCCAGATCTCCATCGTTATCATAATCCAGAAAGGCGGCTCCCGAACCGATACTTTCCGGCATATAGTAATTGCCATCCACTGCCGGATCGTGAATAAACAGTAATTGGCTTTGAGCGGT
>MESS01000113.1:40153-41724 GCA_001771055.1 Caldithrix sp. RBG_13_44_9 | reverse complement strand
TCAGGAATGAATTTTTGAATAATTTTTTCTCGCCGTTCTCACAACTGGTCAGCCATATTGTTCCAACTATCAATAGAATTATTCGGAGGAACGAAGTCATATTTTGTTTTAACCGATTCAATACCATCTGGGCATTCTGACAATTATTGAAGTTGATCTACTCATTTTTAAACAGCAACAAAACAATTCTATTCGGATTGATTGAGAATTTGTCCGTCCATATTCACGATAATTTCCTGTCTGCCTGGCGGTATTTTCGATTCAGTAATTTTTCCTCTAGGCCACCTGATCTTGACCGAGGCGGGAGTTTCAGGAAGTCCAAACAGAAGTATGGGTGAATCTTGCGACCAGTAACCTGAGCCGGCATGGATCTCTTTCATAGGACACCTGGAATTGGGAAAAATAAGTTGTACGGCTGCTCCCACTGCCAAGGGATTATCATTCGTCCCCTGAAGTCGGATGCGCAGACCTGGTTTTCCGGAAATATTTTGATACAATTTTGTTTCCGCACCATTTTGGGAGACCACCAGATCGATCCGTCCGTCTTTATTAAAATCACTCAATGCCGCACCACGCTGTTCACCATAAACCTTAATTCCCGAGAGTTGTCCCGGAACCGGGAGCAATCGACCGGTTCCATCTCCCCTCAACCACAATCCCCGGCCGGCATCCATCCGGGACATTTCCGGCTGTACTGCAAAAAAATTCTGGGAGAGAAAGACATCTTCATGCCCATCTCCATCGAAATCGGCAGCTCCGGCATAAAATGCCGGAGCAAATTGGGCCTCAGCAGGTAACTCTATCGGTTCAAAAGTATTCCCGCGATTTAAAAAAACTGTATGGGCCAGAGTATTCACCCATAATGAATCCGCCTTATTGAGAACCGGGCCGGCCACTTCCTGCACACTTGATTTCCCATATTGTTCAAAAGTTGTAATCCGGCCTTGAATAAACGGCAGAGCTTTCGACAAAAATCCGAATCCCCGTTCAGGTACATATTTACCCAGAGTGGGATCGAAAAACGCCTCCAGGATATCATAGGTACCATTATTATCAAAATCAGCCGAATAGATTTTTAACGGATACTCGGTACTAAAACGATAAGCAGTGTTCAAGCCCCAGTTGGTGGCAATGATATCCAGTTTTCCATTTTCATCCAGATCGGCGGTAGTCACGCCATTCCACCAACCATAAAATTTTGCCAGACCCAACTCAGAGGTAATATTCACAAACTTACCCTTCTGATTGCGGTAAACCTGGATCAGCCCCCATTCGATCGCTAAAATCAAATCAGGATAACCATCTTCATCTAAATCACTGAACACCGCCCCGGAAACCAGCCCGATGTTATTCAGAATGGTGGAATTGGCATTGTCCAGCTTGAATAAATCATCCACATTATGAAATAGCCTGGAAGAAGCGGCCCGGGGATACTGACCGGGTATATTTCTTCCCCCGACAAATAAATCCAGATCACCGTCGTTATCGTAATCAGCCAGTGCCATGGGACCGGCGGAAGGAATATCGGAGATGATTTCTGCTGACATTGAAAATCGATTCTGATCATAAGA
>MESS01000113.1:37316-40141 GCA_001771055.1 Caldithrix sp. RBG_13_44_9 | reverse complement strand
GGTAGGAGTTGAGGAAGCAGCATTCTCATAAGCAGAGATCCCAACTAAGATTGAACTGACACCGGATCTATTTGTGAAAGCCAGGATAGTGGTTTGATCCCGGGTAGTTTCTGAACCAAAAGCATCATCGCCCCATTTGCTGAATCCTTTTTTTCCGTTATTACGATAGACAGCTAATTGTCCCCCGTGTCCACTGCCAATAATGAGGTCATCGTCCTGATCCTGGTCAATATCAAACCAGCTCACTCCCGGACCCAGCTGGCTGAATTGTTTCGGGAGCAGGGGCTGACGATAAAAGTCATTGAAGGGTTCATCAAAATGAATATGATTCAGCAGAGTACTGACATCCGAGAAATATGCTTCTTGCTCTTTTTGCGGTGCGGGTGCAGCAAGGCTGGCAGATGTTTCGTCGACTTCATAAATGCAATTGGCTTTCAGATGTTGCAACAGGCTGCGTTTGCCGCTGCGCCAGCTGACTTCCAGGGTCATATCATTGTTCCCATTTGCGGCCGCGAACACTACCAATGGTTCAGAACCGGAAAGGTATTGGCCACCGCAAATAATTTCCTTGGTCTGAACTAGCGAATCGCTGCTAAGCTTGAGCCGGGCACCAATACCCCGGGTATTGGGAGATATGCCCCGCAAGCGGACAGCTAACCTCGGCAATTGGGAGTCATTTCGATAAACTCCGGCAGCAGACTGGAAATCATTGGTAACCACATCCAGGTCGCCGTCGTTATCAAGATCGGCCAGTGCCATTCCATGGGATATTCCCCTGGTACTGAATCCCCACTTCTTTCCAACTTCCTCAAAAGTCAAATCACCGTTATTTCTAAACAGGAAATTGGGAGTCTCCAGCGGGGGATAGAGAAAAATTGTACGCCGTATGGCATCAAGATCTCGTAACTTCATACCGATAATTTTATACTGGGTATCGTAATCCAGAACATCGTAGGCATGGCCGGTGGTCAGCAGCAGGTCCTCAAAACCATCCAGATCAACATCCATAAAGACCGCTGACCAGGTCCACTCCGATGCTTCCACACCACTGAAATTGGCAATTTCAGCATAGGTATTATCGCCCCGATTCAAAAACAAGGTGTTTCTGACGATCTGAGGACGATTATAAATTTCTCCGACCGTAATATGGGAACGGGGTTCTGCACCTTGCTGCATTTTTCTTTTTTGCTGTTCACGGCTCAGCATATCTGCGACAAAAAAATCGAGGTCACCATCACGATCGATATCAGCGAAATCCACCGTCATGGAAGACATGCTGGTCGTGCGGACGGCCGTGCGCGGTATTGCCTGAAATTTACCGCTGCCATCATTCATCCAGATAAAATCCGGGCTGGCAAAATCGTTACAGACATAAAGATCGGGATCACCATCCTCATCCAGGTCCTGTAAACGGGCGGTCAATCCCCAGGCTCGGGGCATCATTACCGGCTTGCCATCCTCCTGCATAAAAACATCGGACTCTAAGGGGACATCAGAAAAATTTCCGTTTCCATCATTGAGATACAAAATATCACGCTCCCCATAGTCTGGTTCATACAGAATCATCCCCGCTTCATTTACTATGGGAATCTCCCGGTCTCTTCGGGCTTTAAATCGATAACAGACCATATACAAATCCAGATCGCCATCACCATCAATATCGGCCAGTGCCATACTGGTGTTCCCGGTGCGATCCGGCAGAGAAGCCAGTCCCGCCTGTTCGGATACTTCGCTGAAACGGCCGGTGCCGTCATTTTTAAAATAGGCGTTTGGTCCGTCCAGGACAGTAACCAGCAGATCAAGGTCACCATCTCCATCGGTGTCAGCAAATACTGCTCCCTTGGAAAAACGGTCTGGTAATGCTACACCCGCGGCAGCGGTAATGTCCTCGAAATTCCAGTTTCCTTTATTGCGATAGAGAACATTAGTACCATCAAGCCGGCAAAAATAGATGTCGCAGAAGCCATCATTATCGATGTCACCCGCCGCCACTCCGGAACCATCTAACAGATGCTGGTTGCTGATGATCTGTTCTTTCTTCAGACTGTTGATAAAAGTAATGTTTGTTCGGGATGCTCTGAGTTTAGTAAATCCCACCTGATTACCCGGCCGGGAAGGCAGCTCAGCATAGCGAAAACCAATCCCCTGCTGCCAGATAAGAGTATCAGGTTTATCACACTGCCAGATCAAAGAGCAAATGGTAAACAATAATATGATGCGCATTTTCAGGATTGGTAAATTCATGTCCAATTTTAGTTGATTGTCAAGTAAAATCAAATATCAAAATTGTTATCCGAAGCAGAAAGGTCCAATTATCAGGGGAAGTCTAAAATGTTCATTATTAATCTATCATTTTTTCATCCTGCTGTTCACCACCACGGGACAGATCCACTCCGTCTTTCCGGAGTGCATCCTGAATTTCAGTTACTGCCAACTGGCGGGGTTGTTTATTACTGGAGACCACCAGGGCACCAGCTATCCCGGCGGCATGACCGATGGCCATGCAATTCCCCATACTCTTACCGGCCGAAGCCCCTTCATGTGTGGCTGAAAGACAACGTCCGGCCATGAGCAAACCATCCACCTTTTCCGGAACGATAGCACGGTACGGAACCTGATGAATTTTCATCTGACTCATCCGTACCCAGCCGATATCCAGATATCCAGTTCGCCAGGCCACCACATCATCGAAGCGGGCACCCTGCATGGCATCCTCTTCGGTCAGTATATACTGCCCCTTCACCCTCCGGCTTTCCCTGACCCCGATCTGGGGTCCCGTGCCACAAATTTGAAGGTTCTTCAGGCTGTCATCACCGAATTCCCGC
>MESS01000113.1:37011-37293 GCA_001771055.1 Caldithrix sp. RBG_13_44_9 | reverse complement strand
CTGCCGGCGGCTTTGACATTCTGCTTCACTGAATTGGAATGGATCAGTAATATCAAAATTCCCTAATTCTTTGGTACCAGGATGATTGATGAAGGAGAAATCAGAATTTGAAACCTGTCCCATGAACCAGGTCGATGGGATCAACGGATATTTTTCCCGGGCTCTGGTAAAATCGAAAATTTTTTCAAACTCCTCGTCGGTGAGATTCTTTGATCGACTGTTGAGCAGATTGAGTAATAAAGTCTGGGGTGATATCCGGCCTGTTTCAGTCATCGTTTCTGC
>MESS01000113.1:36492-36939 GCA_001771055.1 Caldithrix sp. RBG_13_44_9 | reverse complement strand
ATTTCATGGACTGCCGAGCGTGCTTTTCTCCAGGGCCGCATCTGATTGATCTCCATTCCCATTCCCCAGGCCCCTACCCCGCCAAAAAAACCGTAATTTTCAATAATTAAGGTCTGGGCACCGTGCCGGACCGCTCCCAGGGCCGCCCCGATACCAGCCGGACCTCCTCCTACTACCAGCACATCAGTGGTGAGCAGAGGCTTATTATTTTTTTTAAGAGAAGTCTGTCCTTTAGTGGAACTGTCTACTGGTTTACTGAACACAGTTTTGATACCTGCCAGCCCAAATGCAGTTGAGACTAAAAATTTACGGCGGGATAAAAATTTAGACATAGCACACCTGCCAAAATTGAAAACTATGGTTTAAAGGAATGCAGTAACTCTACCTTAAAAGTATGGAACATAAAGTCCAGAAAAAATGTGCGTGAGATACAGATCCTTACCCTTA
>MESS01000113.1:29334-36485 GCA_001771055.1 Caldithrix sp. RBG_13_44_9 | reverse complement strand
ATATCAGTCAATTTGTTTCAGTCAGCAATAGTTCCAACCAATAGCTATCGTTCAACATTTTTTTTAAAACAGGAGGTGAACACCTCCTGTTTTACTTGATACCAGAATTCGCTTTCACTTCGGCTTCCCTTTCCGCAGATTCAAAGGCTATCCAACCGCTGGGCGATAATCCGAAATATTTAATTCGATCTTCTTCGGTGATATTTTCTTTTTTGACCACCGCCGGGACACCTTCGGCAAAACTATTGGGAGGTATGATCTGATTGATGGTCGTGGCGCTGCCATTTGCCAGAATTGCACCTGCCCCAATCCGGGTATTATAATCACAGGCCGTACCCAATCCAACGGCTGAACCTATTCCCATCTGGGTACCATGCATCACCGCCCCATGATTGATCCAACAGGAATCACTGATAACTGAATGATCTCGTTCAATATTGGTTACTGTTCCCTCATTGGCCGGTCGACCAGCCTCAATATTTACATTATCATAGATATGAACATAATTCCCGATAGTGTTAATTCCCCGAATGGTGACATTGCATTGGATCAATGAATGATGACCGACAGTGATGTCACCGGTCAGGATCGATCCGGCTCCGACATAAGCATAGGCACCGATCTTTATGTTGCCTTCCAGGATGGCGGTGGGATGAACCTGGGCAGTCGGATCAATTTCAATGACATTTTCAGAAGCAATTTTTTGACAGCCAATCTCCACCGAAAAAACCAGGAAAAATACTACGATTAAAAACCAGGTCTTTGATATTAATTTCATTGAGCATGCTCCCCTATTTTTTTAATTCAGATAGCAGACCATTGCCAGGTCGTCATGGCTATGGTCAGATGTTATTCTTTATTCCAGGCCCCGGGCAATAATTTCTCGGAATTTATGCGATAGAATTTATCAATCACTTTTGCCGGCAAGGCTAAGCCCTGAAAAGAACTGTCCAGATCCGAAACCGTCATGGTAGAGTCGGTGACGAAATATTTCCAGTCACTCAACCATCCTTCATGAACTCCCTGTTTAAATTCATTCACATCACCATTCACTTCCTGAGTTATATCGGTGGCATATAGAATCCGATCCTGGTATTTGATGAAGAATTGTCTTACTTTTTCCCGGTCACGGCTGGATTGATATTGCACCTGACCGGTCCTGGCGGCTATGTCTACCACTGCCTTTGGAAAGCGATCCAGGAATTTGGCTATTTCATCCACGCTCCATTCCAAACTGGCCAGATGGACCGCCATGAATGTGATATCTTTATTTTTTTCTAACATGCGGTCTCTGGCAGACATTTGTTCTTCATATGATGGCATTTCCGGATGCAGATACATATAGTATTGCGGATGGTGCTGGAAATATGCTTTATCACCATTCACCATCATTTCCTCAACAGGCAACCAGCAATCCTTCGGTTCTCCGGCATGACTGAGCAGCGGGATATTTTTACTGTGAATAAGGCGGAAAATTTTATCGAACTTGGGATCATCCACCATCACCAGGTTGCTATCTTTATCCCGGAAATCCATGCCGATATTTTTCCAGATCTTCACTGCCACCGCTCCTGCTGCAAAAGTGCTGTCCAGATGTTCGATGGTCTTTTGCTGCCAGTCTTCCGAATCCCACCCTGTCATATAAAAAGTGGAGGCATAGGCAATCCGGTCCGGATAAGCACTTTTCCAGGTCATAGCCACCTTCTGCTGTACCTCGACTGGTGGAAAATCCGGATAATCCACATTGATGGTCAGAAGCCTAAAATTGTCAGCCTGAGCCTGTTCCAGAAAAGCGGGATTATCAGCATTCACATGCACATGAACATCAATTTTTTCAACCTTGCTAAAATCCTCCATGGTGTACTGGTTTGGCTCGCAGCCCATCCAGACCAGAAAAAGTACAGCAAAAAAAGTGAGAGTGATGGTTCTCAAATACCCGGGTAAATTAAACATGTTTACTCCTTTCTTTTGATTCGATACAATTTTATTATCAAAGGCAGAATCATCAACACTCTGCCCTGATTACTTTAATCGATATTACAGATCCTACAAAAATTTGTGATCCTACAAAATATGGCAAATTCTGAAATTGCCGGGAAGCATAAGAAATGTTCTGAGTTTAATGCCACTCAGCAATCCCTTCAATTTCCACCAGTAATTCTTTCCGGCAAATATCTGAGATGAGATATAAAGTCGGAACTTGCGGAAAATATTGCTCGCAAACCGATTTCACCTGACTCAAACTTTTTCTATTTTTTACATACACCCGTAAATAAGAGAGTGCAATCTTACCTGATTTCAGATCAATATGATGTCTTTGCAAATTCATTTCCGAGAGCAGTTGTTGAATGTTTTCGATGGTGGTAATGGTTTGTTCTCTGGCATTTTGCTCCGGATTCGAATTCTGCCCGATGATAGCGGCAGTGCCGGATACATACACTTGCGCCGTATTTTCAAAGGAAACATATTTTGCCCGTTCGAATTTTGGAGATGCTTTACCGGCAGCCTGGCTGATTGGCTTTCCCACCAGGACTTCATCGGAATAGGTATAGGCACTCATTTGCCGTGGATTTTTTATGGCGACTATCCGGACACCAGGTGAGTGATTCACTGCCACAAATTCCAGCACAACTCCACCGGTATTCATCCCGATTCCGGTAGCGGCAGGATAACCGTTTACAAATGAATTCTTCGAGTAGTAGCGTGATCTCACATCATTGAACACCTGATAATTCTGCATCATTTCCTGATTCTTAAAATTGATCCCCAGGATGTTTTCAATATAATTCCATTGCCGCACGACATTGGCAAATGAGAATTGTTCACTTTTTAAAATTCCTTCCATGAGATCAAAAGAATTTTCAGCGCACTCTAAAATGGAAGATGAGGTACAATTTTTGGTCAATCCACCAGCATATACCTCTCGGGTGTTGGGATATTTCACAACCGAATAAGTCAGGTTATTTATTTCTTTTCTTTCCAGAGTGACAGCTGACTCTTTCTTATTTAGAATTATTAATTCCACCGCACATTTTAGTTGGTTCTCCGGCGGCTGGGCTACGAAAGACGTCGGTGGTAAAGTGACAGGATAGTACTTCCTTAATTCCGCCAAAAGAGAATTTGACTGCTTATAATATTCTTCATTGTTTTTTGATTGAATGAAAATAGTTTGTTTGATCACTGCCTCAGCATTCAATTCATGATGAAGGAGGATTTCATCCAATTGAGTGAGACAGGATCGAAACTCCTCTGATAAATTGGATTTAGACTTTGGCTTTAAAAGGACATAATATTTATCCGGAAAATTCATCATATCACTCGCAAAAATTAGAACTATGTTTTCCTTTTGATTTTATTCAAAATATAAGAATCTCTAAAAGCTGAACCAGTAATTTGTCGGCTGTGATCTCCTCTTTCTCAATTTTATCAGCTAATTCTTTCCTGGCTAGACGGGAAGGTTTTTAATTGTGTCATAGAGTTGCCGATAAAGTTGGAACCGCTGGTCGTACCAGCGGGTATTTTGCATCCGGGGATGCAGCGATGTAACCGGTTTGACCCACCTGGCTGCCAGATCACGGATCGGTTCTCCGGTATCAGCTGCACAGGCCAGCATTGCTGCGCCGAAACAACCGGCTTCCACCACATTCATGATGCTGATTTTTTTTCCGATCACATCCGCCTTCAGCTGCATCCAGACCATGGATTTTGCGCCTCCTCCTACCGCCCGCAATTCGTCGATCCGGTAACCTGAGTTTTCCAGGATCTCCAGATTCAACCGCATTTCAAAGGTCACCCCTTCCAGCAGTGCCCTTAAAAATTCCCCCCGATGGGTAGATAATCGCAATCCCAGAATAGCACCCTTGGTAGAAGTGTCAAAATAGGGAGTACCCGAGGGGGTGAAGTATGGTAACACCAGCAGATGGGAGGGTTTATTTCCTATCTGCTCCAGCAGCAGTTCATAGGCATTTTTTCCAGATTTCTGTGCTTCCTGGATCTCATGCTCAGCAAACTCATCTCTGAACCATTTTAAAATATTACCGCCGGTTATACTGAAAGCAACCGTGGTATACATATCTTTGACGGTATGATCGTAGGTGCAGAGATTGTTTTTGTGCAGCCGATCCGAAAAAATCGGCTTGGCGAAGGCCGGGGTGATACATTCTACTGTCCCGGTGCCATACATTGCCATGCCGGGCTCAGTAACTCCCGCGCCTAGGGCACTGCATGGCTGATCATGACCGCCGGTTACCACAAAAGTGTTGGTGGATAAACCAAGGTCACGGGCCAGATTTGAATTAATTTTTCCCACCATGCTCCCGGAGGAAAGTGGAAACGCCAGCTGTTTTTGCGATATTCCCACCGCCGCTAAAATATCCGGATCCCACTGATGTTTCCGGATATCGAACATCATGGTTCTACCGGCCAGTGGCCAGCTGATGGTTGGTTCTAGACCCAGTCTGAACAGTAACAGGTCTTCAAAACATAAAAAAAAACGAGCCTTTTTCCAGACCTCAGGTTTGTGGTTTTTTAACCACAAAAGTTTGAAAACAGTAAATAAGGGGTGGGCTGTATGTCCGGTAGTCTGATAAAGTTTTTCTTCCCCAAATTTCCGAAGAAAATTTTCCACATACGCTTTGGATCTCAAATCTGACGACACCATGGCGGGAGATAGAGTCTCCTTTTTTCCGCCAATCGCAGTGAATGCTTCTCCCTGACTGGAGATACCCAGACCTTTGACCGAATCAGGTTTAACTTTTGAAGAACATTCCCTGATAACCGCAAAACATTTCTGCATCACCTCATCAGAATTCAGCTCTGCCCCGCCATCATCGGAAAAAGTAACATCATATTCACGATTGGCTACCCAGAGTTGTTGACCATCCGCATTTACTACCACCGCCTTGCAACCGCTGGTGCCAATATCGACTCCAAGAAAATTCATTCTCTAAACCTTAAAAATATGATCATCTTACTTTTCAAAACCTGAGCCATGCCATACCTTATGTTTTTCAAGCCACCACCTGTCAATAGTACAAAATTTTATTGCTGCTCACACATACCAGATTTTTAAATAACCGGTAATAATATTTTTCATGCACTGAAAGATTATTTCCTGGCGATAGGTGGTTGTGAAATGGTTGAGCGCCGGATTACTCTGCAAGTCCACTTTTCTTCCCAAAAGGTCTTTAGCAGCTAATTTTTGGGCTTTTTCCGGTCCTACGATCTTAGCGGCATTTAGAAGCATGTCCTCGAAAAGCATCGGAGAGCTATCGCGCTCCAGGGCTGTCCAGATATTCACTTTGCAAATGCCGTCAGCAAAAAGGTGTTTCAATTTTTGCGGGGGTACCGAGGAAGTCCCATGCAAACAGAGCCGGGGACCGAGGCGCCTGCTGATTTCACAGGCAATATCACTGCGGTACTGCAGACGGGGAGCAGCCGCACGATGTTCCGTTCCCAGGTTTGCTACCAAAATATCCACTCCGGTTCGTTGATAATATTTTTCAGCCAGGTCAGGATCGGTGATATCATTCTGGTCGGTGCCGCCGGAGGATTTGATCTCATCGCACACCCCTTCTATCAGAACAGACTGGTGGTTTTTCTTTACAAAAGCCGCGGTCATCTGGACGTTTTCCTCCAGAGGTAAAGTGGAGGCATCATACATGATCGAAGAAAATTGTCCCATATCCCAGTCCAGCAGCTCGCGGTCATGGTCCCACTGAATATGATCCAGGTGTATCATCACCCTGAGCCGGTTAAAAGGGGATACTTCCGAAAGCAACGCATGCAGGTTAATGAGGAACAACTTCATTCCCAGCTCCCACTTCCGGGTATGGGTATAATAAACTGCCTGCGGACGGTGTTCATATGTATTGGTAATCCCAATGATTATCGGCAGGTTTTCTATACCGACCAGCCGGCCATATTCATAAACCGCTGTCAGAATCGCTTCGGTGGTGGTCAGGTTTTCTACATTAAAAGCAGGCAATACCCATTTCCGCTCTGCAGCTTCAGAATAGACATCCAGAACCTGCGGTCTTTCTAAAATTAATGGCATAGGGTGCTTCCCTGACTATATTCGATTTTTAAAAACAGAACTGTCTCATAATCTGAGGAAAAAATAATTTGACCTCAGTGAGCAAAGTGGAAACTTGATATTTTCCCGGAAAATTGTTTAAGCCATCTTCCAGGTGATGAGTCACTCTGCAGCTAACGGTATATCTTCCACTGGATCTGCCAGGTATATTTTTCCTTCGGTGCCACCGACAGATTCAAATTATGCTTATGGGCATCGCTCAATGAACTGTTCAAACCGGGTATGGGTTCAAAGGCACACTCATTCCGGCGGCAGCCATCCTCATCGGGATAAGCAGAATTATTCCACCAGATCCCCACAGTAGGAAATTTCTTTTCCGGGAAGTTCATTTCCAGACGAATTCCTTTCTTAAAGGTCAGACTCAGTTTCCCGGGCTTGACTCGCTGAACGAACAGCATATTGGTCACCCCAAGGGGTTGCCTCAGTAAAAACTTACGTACCTCATCTGGATTTTTCAGCTCCATCATGGTATGGGTGGTGGCATTGTAAACTGATTCAAAACCGGGAAGATGAAAATCCACTACTTCATTCAGAGGCATCAGCGGATGAATGACATGCTGGAAAGGTACAGCTTTGTCACCCTCGTTAAAAACCTCAAAAACCCAATTGAGTCCGGTTTCACTGAAAAGCATTTTGCGGGTAAATTGAACTGGAAGCACCTGGCTTTTAACCACGAAAACCAGGCCATTGGTTTTCGGAGCTACTTTCCAGCTGAGCCAGCATACCTCGCCATGATCGGGAATGCGCCAATTACTTCCCGGATATAAGCATGATTCTACCGAGGGGAAACAATCATCATAACCATACACCGGACGATTTTCATACTCTCCGTAATCAGTGGATGGGGGACGGAAAGATTTCGGTTCGGTAGTCAGGAGATCATAGTTGTCAAAAGCCAGACGATCCAATCTGGCACCATCTTCCACTGTATATTCCACCAACCAGGGAGGGTACTGAAAGATTTTTTTCATAACTATTTTTCACTCCTTCCTCATTTAGCCAAAAGCAACGAATGATATGACCAGCAGACAGAATATTTTATAAAAAATACCCATTT
>MESS01000113.1:26341-29309 GCA_001771055.1 Caldithrix sp. RBG_13_44_9 | reverse complement strand
ACCTTGATCCCGGTAAGTTCACAGAATGCCAACAATTCATCATATAAATGACTACCGTAACCCAATACCGCATATTCATTATTCCAGGCCTCTATCATTTTATCGACATCACAATGGGCGGTTATAAAAGCATGCGGCCAGAACGGGATTCCGCATTCTTTTTGCCGTCTTTCCAGATCCTTTTTATTGGGTTCAAAAATTGAGCAGCGCACAATGGCCATTTCAAATTCACCTTTGTTCCGCCCCAGACGGGCCAGGACACCTTCACCCGGTTTGCAAACCAGTTTTACCGATAGTCCACCGGCTTCACCCTCGGTAGGAATACCGTGTTCGGCAAATCCGGCCGGTCCCAGTTTTCCTGCCAGAGAAGGCGGACAGGCACCATCACCGATAATTTTGATCTCATTATTCGCCTTGTCAAAGTGCTGCAGATCGCCATAATACACCCGTTCCGGACTCAGATCAGTCAAAAGTTTTACGGTCATGGCAGTATTAAAATCACTTAGAGTAGAAGTTCCGAATCCATCATTCAGCATCATACTTTGAGCAAAACAGGTGGCACCATACTCATCACCCAGTCCCGGGAATGACTGGATAGTATAGAACTCCCAGTCTTCTTTTTTAACAATTTTTTTAATTGACAGGTACAATCTGATGGATCGTTCCGAGGTTTCATCTTCCGGTATGGGTTCAGCGAAAAATGGCTGAATCTCCTTTCGGGCTTTTTTGATTTCATCCGGGGTAATTTTTTTAGCAGTGTTAATTAATTCGGTGGTATCCCGTGAATCAATATCAATTCCAAAGACTTTCATCCATTGGGAAGGATCTGCTACTCCGCAGGTTTGCCCCATGCCCCGTCCCCCAAATACTCCGATGGTGCTCAGGTTGAGTTTATTTTTTTCGTGACTGGCCCGGCAGTATGAGACAATTTTATTGATTTCCAGCGGATTTTTATAATCGCCATAAACAAAGCGGTGAGGTATACCAACTTCCTTCAGACCACCGTGCATCACCAGACCTCCAACCGGTCTCCACCCCTGTGAGCCAGGGTTAGTCCAGAGAATAATTCCTTTACCGGTGCGGGAAAAATCCTGCAGGGGAGCAACGAGGTGAGCTGCCCAGACCCAGGTACCTGAGAACAGGATGACGGCATCTATATCATCCATCTTTTTAAATTTGGAAAAACAGGCTTTCGCTTCTTTTTTGGAGGCAATGATCAGGTCATGTTCTACCAGCTGTAATCCGGCTTTCTTGAGGGCTTCTTTGGCATTTTTTACCAGCTTATCATCAATGAACGGGGTACCCATTGGATCCTGTAAACCATCCTTATGAACTCCATACACGATAAATCCCACTTTAGGCTTTACCATCTTTTTTCTCCATGTTTTATGTGAATTTTCGTCACTCTCTACATTTACTGCCTGAAAAGTCAGGTTACTTATTGGTTATTTTTTAGTGACCGCTGCCACCTCCCCGGTTTTTCCCGATGTTAAGGCAGCGGTTAAAATTTGATGCTGCAGAGCCGTCTCTTGCGGGGTAACACATCGAAATGGTATTTCTTTATCGCGATGGTTGAATTCATCAAGAAAGGCCGCCCACATTTGCAAAATGGCATCACCAAATCCAAATTCAAAAATTCCGCCGGTTATGGTTTTATAAACCGAAGCATATCCTAGATCTTCATTCCGCCACTCCTGCTTACCTCCGTTTTTATATTCCAGGGTTTGCAGGGTTTTGGGATATTTGGTGGAATAGCGGGCATTAAAATTGGTACCCAGAATTTCGATATACCAGGTATCTATTTCACCCGGTGCAATGCGATAGGTCTTCAGGGTCATAGGAAACGTATATTTTTCAGCGGGATGCTCAACTTCACAGCAGATGGAAGCGTTATCCCAGGTTTCACAGGGAACAACTTTACCCTTGCCATCAGGTCTTTGCTTGACAATTTTCGAGAGGGAGGCAAAGACTTTACCGGGAATCCACCCGGCGCGAATAGGCAGGTGCAGGACATGCATCCCCAGATCACCCATGCAGCCATACTCACCATTGATTTTAATCATCCGTTTCCAGTTGATCGCTTTTTCAAAATTGATATCAGATGAGTGTAAAAAACCGGCATTCACTTCAATGATCCTGCCCCAGGGATTTTTGAGAATGAATTTATGGATCTCATGTGCCCCCGGATAAAAAGGAAATTCCGAAGAACAGCGCACAAATATCCCGGGATGTTTTTGAATGGTATCCAGGATTCGCTGGTTGGCAGAAAGATCGATCCCAAACGGTTTCTCACCCAATAAATGTTTGCCAGCCTGAATGATATCAATATAAACCTTTTCATGTAAATTATGAGGAAGCGAACAATAAATAATTTCGATATCCTTTTGGGAGAGCAAATCCTGGTAGTTAGTCGTCACGGTTTTGATAGAGCTAAAATTCGATCTATACCAGTCGAATAAACCTTCATTCAGATCACAGATTGCCACAATTTCCGGTTGAACCTGCAGATCCAGCAGGGCTGACCAGCGGGCGGCTGCCACCGCAAATTCCCTTCCCATCAGTCCACATCCGATGATGCCGCAACGAATTTTTCTTTTAGCAGTCATATACTGACTCCTGGGAAAATTAGGTTAAACAGTTTAATTTATATTTCCAAAAAAGTAACAATTAACCCTTTAAAATTTCCATGGCATTTTCCGGTTTTATCCCGTCATGAACAATCGCCATTAGAGCTTTGGTCATTTGTGAGGGCTTTTCATGCTGAATAATATTCCTTCCATAGACAATACCTCTGGCACCCTGCTGCATCAAGTCATAGGTTCGTTTTAATATCTCTTTTTCCGGAGCTTTTCCCCCGCCGCGCGGCAGGACCGGTTTGCGGGCAATTTCAATTACTTTATGATATTGGCTGATATCATCACACGGATCGGCCTTGATGATATCTGCACCCAATTCAGTTCCTTGCCGA
>MESS01000113.1:20720-26329 GCA_001771055.1 Caldithrix sp. RBG_13_44_9 | reverse complement strand
ATCTTATTGATATCACCATCCACCATATAGCCACCCTTTTCATTATTGCGCTGCATGACCAGCGGTTCTACCATCAGCGGCATTCCATAATGATCACACTTCGGTTTAAGCCTGGCAATATTCATCACGCATTGCTGATGTAACTCCGGTTCACCCGGTAACATCAGCAAGTTCACCACCACGCAGGCTGCATCCAATGCCACCGCTTGTTCCACCGCATCATCGATGACATAGCTGAACAAATGATCGGGAATTAACGGATTATAACAGTTAGCCACATCGGTACGTAAAACCAGAGCCGGTTTATCTTTTCCCGGGATGCGTTGCAGGATCTCGGCCTGGCCAACTGTCAATTGGATGGCATCGGGCTGGGCATCCACAATGGTTTGAATAGCTTTTTCCATATTTTCGATACTGCCAAGGAACGATTTTTCGTTGAATAGGCCGTGATCGATTGCCACGTCCAGACAATTTCCGGACTTGCCGAATAACCGGTTTATTCGATATTTCATCATGATGTTACTCCTCCAAAAAGGTATTCATTATTTTTTTTATTCAATTACCTGATAGTCAGTTATTTCTTCTTTACGTTTTAAGGATGCCTGATCTCAGTAATCCAGGTTCTTATAAAACTCAATCTTCACCTGCCGGAAATAGGGCAATTGTTTTTTCAGCAATGCCTCGTGTGAATGATCTCCGCTAAAAAAATCGAGAACCTTGTAAGCCGATTCAATATCCGGGAATTCATTTTGCCAGATCAGGGTATTGCATGGTTCGGCGGCCGAAATGGGCTGCATCCGTGTTCCTTTTGGATAATCCGGGCGGGCCCGCTCCAATTCGGCAAATTTCTTTTCCAGTTCCATAAATTCATTCTCATGGGTGGGGTCAAACTGCTGCATAATACGCATGGTAATGCTCATTTTTAATCCTCCAGTAATTTGTAGACGTTTTTTGTGATGATACTTTTTGACCGGTCGGCTATGATCTGCAACGATTTTCGATCGGTTTCCTTATTAATGGTATGAGGAGATTCAACTGATGAACCACTGATAAGGGCAGCCAATTGTTGTGCTTCCGGCAGCGATAGACCAGCGGTGAGCCCGGCCATTAGTCCGGCCAGATGAGCATCACCCGCTCCAGCGGTATTCTGAACCTGTACCTGAAATACCGGCATATGAGTCAGCTTAGTTCCATCCCAGATCCAGCTTCCGTCCTTACCTTTGGTTACTGACAACAAGATTTTAGGATTTAGTTTGACAAAGGTCTTAATCGCTGCTTCAACAATTGACTTTGGAGTATGATCCATAATCGACAATCCGGCCGCAGCGGCCGCTTCATCCAGATTAATTCCCAGCAAATCTGTCTGTTGCAACAGTCCTGACTGAACAGCAATGCTAATTTCCCCGGAAGTAAAAGAGGCTACCCGGAAAAATTTATATTTTGTTCCGAGTTCCAGCAGCCTGGCCCGGGCTTCCAGGGGAACTTCCGGTGCCGCCAAGGCAATACCCTTTCCCGAAAATCTGGTAAATTCAGGCTCGACCTTCATCACGAATAGTGGATCCACCCGGGAACAGGCAGAATCACTGGTAGTCATATTGCCGCCGCTTCCGTCAGGATAAATAAAACAGAAGGAAAACAGGGTCTGATCACCGGCAGATCGTTCAACATAATTCATCTCAAATCCAGTCTCACGCATTTCTTCCACCAGTCGCTGGCCGACATCATCCCCGCCAACTCTTCCGACTGGAAAAACCTTAAAGTCTTTTCCCAGGAGAGTCTGAACATAATGCGAGATGATGTGCAGTTTGCAGTAATCTTTCCGGTCGAGGAAATATCCACTGCGGCTTTCTTCTCGGCCCAAGGTATGGTCACCATCCAGTCGGAAAAACATTCCCGATCCTATTCCTCCCACCCCAATCATCGCCTGATAACGGCACTGTTTAACATTAACTTTCAAGGAGTGCATTGAAAAATCTTCCTTTCCTGACTAATCAAATTCAACGTAATCATCTCAGCTATTCAAAATTAATTCCCAGATCCCATTCCGAGTGCTCACTAATCGGGTGCCGGGCAGTAGAAACAGTCGCAGTAATTAAAGCATCTGGATGTTCCTGCAGTAAAGTGATCGGATATTCCGGCGTCATTGAGCTGAACAGTGCTACCCGCAAGGCAGTTTGCTTCCAGGCACCGGTATCACTGTAGAGCCTGATTTTCTTAGCGGACAGACATTCCTTCATACCCAGGGTCACTGACATGGGCGGGACGAATTGATAAGCACTGCCAAAAGTCCGTTGTGCCAGTGCGATAATGGTGTCAAGATTATTTTCCTGAATACGCACCGTGGAATTCCGAAGCGCTTCTATCGTTACTTGGCTATAAGGGTGACGCCGCGTTTGATTATAAGCCACATGTCCGTCCTGTCCCCAGCCACCATAAGTGATGGCGATAGGTTCTTTCCAGATTTGCTCCCGGATTTCTTCCACATTATTGGCATGAAGCCACATTCTATTTTTTTCCGGCACTGCCAGAACCGGATCAACCGGGGCATAAAAATGCTCCTCCATATAGCCCCGGAAACTGTAGGGATGCTTCCGGGGGAGTTCATTTCCCTGCCAGTCCAGACATTCATCCATATGAAAGACGATAAATTTTTTCAAACTGACCTTTTCCTGGTTCACCAAATCTGTAAACGGTTTATACCAGCAGCTCGGCCCACATGGAATGATGGCCCTGATAATCTCGTTGTTTTTATAATATTTTTTTATTTCATCAACCAGCTCGCGGGCCATTAATCTGCCCATGGCATCTGAATCATCACATAGTCTGAAAGGCAATTTCAAGAGCGGATGATTCTCCAGCCGCTGATAAGGGATTTTACACCAGGCGTAAAGTTCCCTTTGGGTAATGGTGCTCATTATTCACTCCTGCAAAATATTAGGTTTGTCCATAATAGGAATCTTCCCCATGTTTCCGGAAAAAATGTTTATCGATGAGAGCCTTTTTTAAACTTTCCACACCGGGATTAATGAGTAAAGTAAACAGACCGATTTTTGCAATTTCTTCCAGCATCAGTGAATGATAAACCGCCTGTTCAGGAGATTTGCCCCAGGTAAATGGCCCATGCCCTGCCACCAACACCATTTGAACCTCATCCGGAGAAATGTTGGAAAATTTCTTGACGATCTGGTTGGCTGTCTCTGATTCATAATCACCCTTAATCTGCTTATCATTCAGTTCTGCAGTACACGGGATCTCTCCCGGTACATGATCAGCATGGGTAGTTCCCAGGCAGGGAATAGATCTATTAGCCTGGGCCCAGGCAGTGGCATAAGGAGAATGGGTATGAACAATTCCGCTGATGTTGGAAAATGCTTTATAAAGAATCAGGTGTGACCTGGTATCAGATGAAGGTTTATATTTACTGTCCACTACCCTGTTTTCCAAATCAACCAGAACGATTTTATCTGCTGTCAGCTCCGGATAGGGAATTCCACTCGGTTTAATGGCAATGATATTCTGCGCCCTGTCAATTCCGCTCACATTTCCAAAAGTATGGACTACCAGATTATTTCTGAACAGGTCCATATTGGATTGCCACACCTGTTCTTTTAATTCTTTCAATGAACCCATGGTCAGTTCCTCATCATCCCGTACTTTTTAGTTACGGCTTTATTCAGCCATAAATTTTACATCGCCAGTAAATAGATGGCGATACAGGCAACGACCATCCCGGCAAAGATAATCGCTGGTGGAATTACTGCATACAGAATAAGCGATAGAATAACCGTCACTACCGGAGCCAGAGCCATCATCGGCACCACAATGATTGCTTTCCCATAACGTATGGCATAAGCAAAGAAAAGGAATCCGACTGCATTGAGGGATTGGATCAAGGCCGCTGCATATACCCCGCTGAATCCCCAGTTAATGTTCTGGGAAAAATCAGTCATCATCAACGCAATGGGAAGCACAATGATCGAGCTTGCCATAGTGTAGAAGGTAACACTCTCGGCTTTCATGTTCCCTTCTTTAGTGCTGTCACTTGCAAATTTCATGATATAGGCCTGAACACCCCACATTAAGAAGACAATCATAGCCAGCAGCAACCACAGAAATCCCTGGACCGGTGAATTTTTGGGTGGTTGATAAGACAGCATAACGATCGCCATCAGCGCTAACACAATTCCTATCCAGGCCCGAAGGCTGGCGCGTTCTTTGAGAAACAGAACAGACAGGATAATGGTAACCACTGGATAGAGTGAGATGATCGGGAAAACGATATAGGCCGGACCGATACGTAAACACTGGAATAAGATCAATTGTCCGCTGCAGCCCAAGAGACCGGCACTCATACCTAATAAAATTGATCGGCGATCATGATCCAATTTCCAGTTGATAAGTTTTAAAGCAATAATCGTTACCGGTATCATGGTCAAAGCCCATACTGAATAACCCAGGGTAGCAGGGAATCCGGCTTTTTCCGGAATCTCAATAAATGCACCCCAGACTCCCCACAATATAGTTACTGCCATTGAATAAAATAACCAAGCTCGGGTTTTCACTCAGGTTTCCTTTCGATAAATTTTTAGATCACGTTCAACTACTGCGATTCTGCTTTGAATATATTTCGCCATATATTAGTCTTGTAAAATATTTTTATCTATCGCAATATAGTTATTTAGGCTTAACTTCAATCAAAAGATGTTTATTAAATGATACTTTCAATTCGGCCTTCGGGCCTTTGATGGTACCCAGGTCTTTATTGTTGACATAATCCATTATCCGGTAACTCCGTTTATCCAATCCTCTTAGTTCTACCACTCCGGTATAACTGGGGGCATAAAAGGCGTAATACATCACAGTTCCCTTCTGCACTGCATGGGTTTCCGGACGATCATAGCCGATGTCATACAATTCACCCCGGTAGGTACCCAGAGAAAGCATCTTATCATTATAAATTTTAATCCATTTTGCCCATACAGCTTCTTTCTCCGGAGTGAGACTGACATCACCACTTTCTCTATTCATATGCACACCTACCGGCCAGACAAATTTAGTTCCAACGACTCCACCAATACCAACCGTTGAAGCAAAATCACTTTTTTCATCACTCAACTCAACATGATCTCCAAAATAGGCAGTTTTATCTCCGGTCAAGGCTTTGATCGTTTTTCCTTTTAAACGAATATGCCAGGAATTATGCGGATCTGAGGATACTGTTTGATTCATATAAGGTAAGATATAAAATGATTGGTTGGTACCACAGGGACAAAGTTCTATCACTGCTTCCGGATTGATACTGAGAGCAGTCTCATAAATCATTTTGAAGAATTCCGGTAACTTCTCGACTGACTCTTCGGGATAGGCATGGTGATGCGCATTATTATAGCAGGGCGGTACGGTATTCAAATTATTTCCATCGATCTTCAATCCATCCCATCCCCACTCCTTCATGGCTTTAATCACAAAATCGCGGGTAAGATTAACCACATCTTCCGAGGCCGGGCAGAGGAAAAATGATTTCCAAAATTCGATATAGACCGGAGATTCATCTTCCTTCAGCAGCAGATATTCAGAATGTTTCTGAAACATATCGGTACAGGGATGCA
>MESS01000113.1:19863-20670 GCA_001771055.1 Caldithrix sp. RBG_13_44_9 | reverse complement strand
TCTTCCACTACCTTACGCATATCCGCATCACCATTGGGAAATTTGTCCTTGGGGAGATAATAGTCCCCGACGCCGGTATCCCAGCCATAATCCAGCACAATCCAGTCAATTCCCAATTTCTGGATCATGGGAAAAGTACCGTAGAATTCTTCCATGGTAAATTCTTTCTCATATCCCCAGCCGCACCAGATGGTTTCAAATGCACCCTTGGGGGCATCCTTAAATTCAATACCCTGCCGAACCATAAATCTACGAAATTCCGTTAAGGTCTGGAAATGATCACCCCGGTGGACCGCAACAAAGGTCCGAAAGGTCGTGAGATTTTCACCTGGTTTTAACGCCACTGATTTTTTAAAGGTTACAGCCAGTGAAGCTTCCTGATCATTTTTCATGGAAACGGGCAGGGAGACCAATTTGGGTACCATTTCCACATGTCCTACCGCTAATCCGGCATCCTCTCGCCAGATATCGACCACCGGGGTTCCGCCGCCATAATCTACCCGGTTCATACCCATATAATTTTCCCGCTCAAAGCCCGCCTGTAATGGCTGGAGCCAATCGTTATCCCAACCATAAGATCCGGGTTCAAACGACCAGAAAAGCGGTTTATCATCTTTTCTGGGAACAGCATTCACCAGGTAATGATTATTGGTCCAACCATCCACCTGCAGCATATTAGTTCCATTATTAGTGTAGGCCACTTGTAAAAAGAGCATGGACGGGAAGTCATCATATTTCGTTATAGTAATATCCTTTTTCAGCTCCCCGGAAACCCCGGCTATTTTGAAGCGCATTCCAGTTCCTATT
>MESS01000113.1:19582-19856 GCA_001771055.1 Caldithrix sp. RBG_13_44_9 | reverse complement strand
GCCACTCTTTGACCGCTCGGTCGCTTAGGGTAAAATCCTGATATTTTTTACCATCAATCACAATAAATTCAGAAGGACTAAAATTTCCCATTGGCAGGCTGTTATCTGCAATCTTAGATATAACCCGGCTATGAAGATTGGTATTAAATTCCAGTCCGATCATAGTTCCATCTACATTTATTGCTGCCGTATTCTGGCCAAAGGTTGCACTACAGAAGGCCATGATCAATATCAAAGCGATGAAAATTTTTTGGTGATTTAAACAGTACTTTTT
>MESS01000113.1:15735-19570 GCA_001771055.1 Caldithrix sp. RBG_13_44_9 | reverse complement strand
CCAATTCAGTTTTTATTATTTTTTTTTGAGAAGTAACCCAATAATTGCTCTTCTCATCCTTTTAATATTGTTTTTAACATGATAATTTCAAACCATTCGTTCAACTGCCATTCTCTGGTATACAAATCTGAAACAATTTTTTATTTTGATCAGGTCATCTCGCTTTATTAATTAATGGTCACTACATCATAGATCTCAATTTTCGGAAGAGTAAATTCTATCTCAGATCCCTTCACAGATACATTTTTCAGTTCCAGAGGTACAGCGTCTGGTGAAAGCAGAATGACCTTGTCTTTATTGATTTCATTGACAAATCCCTCCAGGTTCACTTTTACTTTCACGTTATCTTTGAAATCCGAATAGTTCACAAAATAAATTATAAAACGGTCAGTCCCTTGCTTCTTAACCACATTCGTGATGATATATTTGGCATTCTCAATCGAGACGAGTGGTTCACCAGCGAGAGTTTGAACATTCTTAAAAAATTCTTTTCTTTTTGACTCCTGCTGAAGTTCCTGTATCAAGGAAGAAGGTGAATAATTATCTGCCAACTGGGCTAACTCAGGAATACTTCCGATGGTGTAAATCTTACCACCTTTGTTTTTATATTCCTTTATGACCTTAAGTTGATTATCATCCATATAAGGGATGTCCGGAATAATGATGGCCGGATACCTGGCCAAAGTCTGGGAATCCAACCTAGTCAATAAAACTACATCATACATGATGTTTAATTCAGCCATAGCATTATACAGGAGAACTCTGGTCAATGCCACTTCGAAGCTGGGAATAACCGGCGGAGCTACCAACCCCACCCTGCTTACGGTCCTGACATCGGTATAATACTCCTCATTTTTTGCCAGGAACTGATTATAGGTAGTGATGCCTTTCCAGATCTCCATCGCCAATTCGTTATCTTTGTTCACCCAGCCAGTCAGAAGTTTATCTCCTGCCTCGGCAATGGCGAAAAATGATTGGAAAGCTGAAGCTTCGGCGATGGGTCTTTTCCATCCATATTTCATGCCTTCTCTGACATCATGGGCACCAGGATGAGCCACACCGGGATCTGCTCCCTCATATTTACTTTCATACGGTTTCCAGTCAAAACCGACCGCATAGTAGAATCTGGCTTGCGCCACATTATGAATCCACTGTCCATCAAATACCCCGGCCTCTTCGGTACCCTCAGATTTTGTGAGGTCGCAGACATCATCAACAAGAAGATCTCCCTTGCAATTACCGAAGATGGTCAAATTCTTACCTTCTTTATCAATCAATTCCCGGACTTTTGATAAAAAGTCAAGTACTTCACCGGTACCACCGATGGCATAATCATAATACAGTTCATCGATACCCGCATCCAGGGCGGCCTTGACATTTTTCAGCATCATATCGATGTAACCTTTGCTTTTCAGATCCGCCAGGAAAGTGCCACCAGGCTCACGCCAGCGTAATTGTCTATACTCATCTTTGCTGATATAATCCCGCAGTTCAGGATTCAGCATCACATTTGCCAGACTGATCCCCCCTAATGTAAAAAATGCCGTAGCCTTAATTCCATTCTCATGACAGCGATCAACAAAGGCTTTAACCTGGGCATACTCTTCACTTTTGGTATCAGCCGGAACATGAGTAGCCACTTTGGTAATAGCCGCTTCCTTGTACATCTCGAACATCCGGTCGAGATGTTCCATGTCATTCCCGGCCCGGTAGAACCTTATTTTCCCCCTTTTCGCCCAAGCGGGTACCTCCGATTCCATTCTCAAATTTTCTCCGCGATAATTCATGACAAAATCAAAATCAGAAATAGCAGCAGACCTTCCGCGGGCAATGATCAGATAAGTCACTCCAACCACCTCAGCTGTTTTATTATCTACCGATTGGATACGGGCATCCGATACTTCATAGCCGTCACTATTATCGCCCTTATAAAAGGTAACATCGTTAATCCCGGCTTTCAAATGTTCCAGTTTCAGTGGAACGATAATTTTCCCCAGGAGATCATCCCGCTGGCTTAAGGCATAAAATCCCCGTTTGCCCATTTCCTGATCCGAAGGAAGGACGGTTTGTACTACAGTTTGTTTGAGTATTGGGGGAAGATCATATCTGTTTCCATTCACCATCACATAGGCACCATCATTACCATCAATACCTTTTGCCAGAAATATCAAACCCGGACTGGCCAGAATCTTTGGATTATCAATTTTTACCAGATACCCCTCTACCCTGTCCGTTCTTCCTGCGAGATGATAAAAATAGCCCGCGACTACCGGGATACCCTGATAATATTCCGGTTGCACCTGATTACAGGATGTTAATAAAAGAAAAAAGATGAAGAGTGCCGAAATTGGCCGGCAAAGAAAGTTATCAGTCCTGTTTTCCATCATACTATCCTCGCTTTGCTTGATTGTTTAAATCCCACCCTCAAAATTTAATTAATAGAGTTGTCTCCTTTGCTATTTCAGGAAATGTCAGTAGATATTTATTGGACTTTTTTACGGCTTCAATTTTTTGGGAATCCAGCAAAATTGATTTAGGTTCCTGAGAAGTACTAAACCAGAGGGAATTTTCAGTTTTCCCATTATTTTTTATTTTCAAAGACACCATTGATGAAGATTCCTGGTAATTAGAGATCGGCAAGGTCGCGCCGGTAACCATGAACTGATTTAATGTTGTCTTTTTTAGTAATAATTGGCGATCGGAGGTGACAAAACCTTTTAAAATTCCATTACTTCTCCTATTATACTCTTGCCAGTCTGCATTCAAAAGGACAAAAGGCTCTTTCACATAAAAGTTAAATTTTCCTTTACTTCTGGTGAGCAGATTTACTTCTAGACCATCAGAAATTTTTCTGATCGATGACATTCGTTTGGAGATAAAGGTCAGATGAGTATTGGCCGCAGGTTGGGGACCTAAATTGATCCGTATTTTATTGACACCCTTCTTCAAATTGGGAAGGATCACCAGCCGATCAGAAAATGCTTCATGAGGTTGATCGTTTATAAATACTTGCTGAATAAAAGAATAAGTATTTTCAATTTTTATTCCCATACCCCCGGTATATTTGGCGATAGTATCGCTCGGGACATTCGAGAGATCTAATTGAATTTCCAGCAGATTATTTCCGGAGGTCCAACTATAGTCCCACTGCGCCATTGCCCGAAGTTTACTGGCCAGATCCTCAGGCTCCGGACAATAAATATCGTGGGTAGCAAATTTCTGCCTCATCGCATCATAGAAGGCGATATTTGACTCATTTATTATCCGTTTCCCTTTATTGAACTGGGCGGAATTGATTGAATAATCATGCCAGGTTTGATTGAAAATCACTCCCCGTCCTACATTATCAAACATATGATCAAAAATCGCCTCCTCATACGCGGTGATCTGTTCGGTAGTGTAGCTCCAGGATGGATCATAAAACCACTGATAATCCATATTCGGAATTTCTTCTAAAACCACAAAATCCCGATTGGGGCCGGTGTACCAGGTGCAATTTCCATAACCTAATGGCATATTCTGGCAGAAACCATGAGTCATCATAAATGAAAATCTTTTAGCCACCTCTTCATAATCATATAAGGGGATAGTATTCCCCGGGTTGATGAACATATCAACCCTGCCAATCGGAAATCCTAAATCGCTGGTACCAAACTCAATCTCTTTAACAGATTCATCAAGTTCTTCTTTCCAGCGCTGTTCATTCATTTCCTGATCGATGTTATGATATTTGCTATGTGATCCAATCTGACCGCCAACATCCTCTATTTTCTTAGCCAGGGGTGCTAAATTAGGCCAGCCGGCTTTGGTTGCGCCGCTGGAAATCCAACAATAC
>MESS01000113.1:15374-15712 GCA_001771055.1 Caldithrix sp. RBG_13_44_9 | reverse complement strand
AGCCATGGAGACCAGATAATTGATGGTCTTAATCTGATAATCCAAATTTTCACTGACATCAGAATCCAGCCGGGCGATGGCGGTGAGATTCGCATTGGATAACTGCGGTACTGGAAAAGGATTTTCAATATCCCCGTACAAAGCATAATGAATGGTCCGGACCAGGATTTCATAGATCTGGTTGGCATAAAATACCTGCGGCGGTTCATTTCTAAAAAAGGAGGCCACTCCTGACCAGGTACTCAGATCGTTGATCAATATGATCCGGCTTTTACCAATCTCTTTACAGGATAAGAAAGGATAGGATTCTTTTTCACTGGAGGAGAGCAGTAAAATTT
>MESS01000113.1:12224-15357 GCA_001771055.1 Caldithrix sp. RBG_13_44_9 | reverse complement strand
TGCAGTATGTTCAATCCATTCTCCAGATGTTGGGTGATAGACTGGCCTGTCTCAAATAATCTGGAAATAAAATGAGTATTTGCAGCCACTTTAATTCGCATACTCGAATCACCTTTAAAACCGATCCATTCCATTTGCAACAGACTGTCCAGACTGCTGTGGTCCAGATCTTTTGAAGTTTCATCATTGATAGCCAGGGGGCCTTCAATAATTAAATGACCGCCATTGGTCATAAACTTCTGTAAAGCATTCACTAAATCGGGGTAGATTTTCTGGTCCACATATCCACATTGAGTGAGAACCAGAAGATCATAGCGGATCAAGCGATCTTTCTCACTGAGATCGGTGAGGTATAGACAATCGTAGGGAATCCCGGCTAAATTTGCGACTGCCGCCCAACCATGGGCTCCCATCTGCGAATTCATCCAACGGTCCTGGATAAGGGCCTTACTTATCACAATCCCCATTCGGGGCTTTTCATAGGACTCTGAATAAAGATAAGAAATCTTTATGAACAGGAAAGTTAATACCAGACAGGTAATTTTTTTGATCATGGCTATTATTTCCTAAATATTATGACCGCAACACACACCCTGATAAAAATATCCTTCCGATTTAAATCCTCTTATTGATTTTAAAAATAGTCCGTTCAATGCCAATAATTGCGAGTTATCATGCCGATCACTTACTCTTCAGAATTTTTAAAGCATTTTTTTGATAAAGCTTCTCCAGGACCGTATCATTCAAACCAAAACCGGAGAGGCTCCAAAAATATCTCAATTCATCGATCTCATAGAAATGCTCATCATTGCTCTCCAGAATTCGGAAGGTCATTCGATACATGTCGGGATCATTTCCCAGATCGGTGCCATACAAAAGTTTATCCTGGTACTTTTCGATGAATGCTTTAGCAAATCTGGGAATGGTAGCTGATTCAGCATAGCGGGCAGAGATGTCTGCATAAAGATTGGGATACTTATCCAGCAATTCACCCAGTCTGGTGAGATCATGATTCAAATTGGCAAAATGGCAGGCAATGAAAGTTGTCCTGGGGTGACGCTTTACTGCCCGTTCCAGGATATTAATCATTCCGGCCAGATCCACAATATCTTTCTGATTATCGAGCCGCCATTCAAAAGCACTCATCAATCCGTCATTGGTTGAATCCATCGGCTGGTAAAACCAGAGTGGTTCACCGACATGAATATTGATCGGTAAACCCAATTCACCGCATTTTTCCAGCAGGGGAGCCATCCGGGGATCATCGAAGTGCATTCCCCAGGCTTTGGTTGGATGGCTGTAGAACATTCCTTTACCTTTATCTCCCAGCTCTCCGACTCCGGTTGCTCCAACTCTGGCGCAGCGTTCCAGTTCTGCCACCGCCGCCGGCCCATATCCCGGTTGATCATAGCCGGTATAATCAAATCCGCACCAGACCTCAAATCGTCCGGGATACCTGGCATAGCCGGCATAGATCGAATCGAATTTAGCGCCGGTTTGAGCTGTCAAAACGATCGCTTTCTGGATTCCAACCTCATCCATTATTTTTACCCATTGCACGATCTGCTCATAATCATCAGCATAGGAATGGGCATGAATTTCAATGGCTGGAAATTTGGCCTTTGGAACATAGGTCTGGGGAATTTTAAATACCGACTGCGGCCGGTAATTTTTTAATAAGATCTCATCCGGCAGGGTCTGAGCGATTGCTCCGGGCGACTGAAAACCAGTGAAGAAGGTAAAAATTACTAAACAGTGCAAGACAAATTTTGGTGTTCCGGTAATCATTTTCTTCCTTTCTTTTTAGAAAATCAACCAAAGTTTCTTCTTTCACTCCATCCCCTCACCCTGTTTGATCGTCAAATAACGATCTGCAGCCACCTGTTCTAAAACCTGCGAGCTGCCGTCCGGCCAGCGAATTTCCAGGCGCTGGACAATTTTTGCTTTACCCAAACCGAAATGCATGCGAGGGTCGTTGTAAGAGAGATAACTGGTTCCCCATTGGTTAATGGCTACCTGTTTCAGTCCGCCGGCTTTAATGGTAACTCTGGCTCCTATAGCAGAAGCCGGCCCTCTTTCCCCGATCAGGGTCAATCCCAGCCAATGGTTATTATTCCCGCCATCATTCCGTAAGAGAGCCGGGGTGGCCTGCAAATCGACATGAGAGACAATAATATCCAGGTCCCCATCATTGTCAAAATCCCATACTGCCGCCCCGCGACCGGAACGTTTTCCCCTGAAGTATTGACCGGATTGCTGACCACTATTGTAAAAATGCCCGCTGCCATTATTCTCCAACAAAAGTGGTTCCTGCAGAATGAGTTCTTCGGCAATACCATTGGCAGAAAAAATATCCAGGTCCTGGTCATTATCATAATCAAATATAGCCGCACCCCAGGCGCCCTTGCCGAAAAAAGGACCTTTTATCCCGCTGCTTTCGGTTATATCCATAAAAATTCCGCCTCCCAGGTGACGATATAGAGCACTGTAACTCAGATCTGCTACCAGGATATCGATAAGACCATCACCATCCACATCTCCAATGGTGCCATGCATGGAACCGGTGGGGACACCTTCATCATTCACCGCCACTCCACTTAGCTGACCCGTCTCAGCGAATAATCCATCACCCTCATTGCGGAATAAAAAATTCATCTGGTGGTCATTGGCTTGAAATATGTCCAGATCACCATCTTCATCATAATCAAACACTGTTAAACCCATACATTTGGAGTCCGGGTAGTATAGGCCGGATTGGCGGGTGAACTCCCGGAAAGTGCCATTCTTCAGCTGCAGGTATAATAAGGAGGCCTGTCCTCTATATTCTGAGGGATGAGGCATTATTTCCGGATTGCCAGGAGTAAAATAGGATGAGTCAAAAGCCAGAAAATTCCCCATCAATACATCCACCCGGCCATCCTGATTGTAATCAAAAAAAGCTGCTCCCACGCTCCATTTGGTAAAACCGTTCAATTTTTTCGGCCCCCGTAAACCTAATGAATCAGTGACATTGCTGAAGGTACCATCTCCATTATTAAGGTAAAATACGTTCGGTCCATAATTCAGAAGATAGATATCCACATCACCATCTCCATCATAGTCCAGGGTAGCGGCCGCCATGCTCCAGTTCCGG
>MESS01000113.1:8676-12206 GCA_001771055.1 Caldithrix sp. RBG_13_44_9 | reverse complement strand
TCGGTAACATCGGTAAAAGTACCATCACCATTATTTCGATACAGTTTATCAGGAGTATTCCTGAACACCTGGCCTTCCGGGTCACTGATCCCTTTCAGGTAGGTCCCATTGAGCAGATATAGATCCATATATCCATCGCCGTTATAATCAAGGATCGATACCCCGGAACCGCTGCTTTCTAAAATATTTTCGTAGCTGTAATCTCCGAAAGTATAGCGAAAATCAATACCGCATTGTTGAGTAACATCCGTGAATTTAACCGGGATTTGCTGGGCAGTCACCTGAGTTGACAGGAAAATTTGGATAAACAAATTGAATAGGCAGTTGCCGTACGATCCAATTAATCTCAATTTTTTAAATTACCTCAATCAATGTTATGGATTTATTACTAATTGCCGAAAACTATCAGTGGAAACTTTTCTTTGCAGATATTTATCCTGATATTGTTGATAGGATGGGTCCACGGGATAGGATTCTTTAACACCATAAGGATATTTGGACATACCGTGAAAAGGCAGCGGTTCCGTGGTCTGACCGGTAGCAGTATTGAGATCGCCGTCTTTTAACCAGCCTTCGGTATAAATAATAAAATCCCGTGACCAATCGGCTGGTAATTCCGGAAGAGTTTGTGCCGCAAATTCCAGGGTAATCTCATCACCGGCATTAGTAACGATATATTTGCTGTCCGCTTCCAGTAACAATTCCCGGACATCTCCATAGCGGGTGTAATATCCTTCCAGATCCCTCCAGATCGGGACAGTGGTGACATCGTTATAATCAAACCAGTGAGGTCCGAAGCGCCCCCCTTTTCGATACATGCGGGAAAATCCACGATAATGGAGATTGGCGGTATACAGGGACAGTGGATTTATCTGTAGTGGGACAGCCTGTTCCCCGACCGTAAAGAATATATAATCCCAATAGATTTGCATATTGGTCCGGATCCGAAGTCGGTGATCTTCAGAAAGAAATTTATTGGTCAGATCAACGATCACATATTTATTCTTGCCCATCGGAAAACTGATATTATCTATCACCGTTTTCCAATCACCATTTTTATCTCTGACCTGCAGGAAGGGCGGATAAACCTTCAGCCGGGAAGACTGAGAGAGAGCAGTGTTGATGCTGGCATCGGTTGGAAAAACCCAGCCATTTAAGTATAGAATAACCGATTTATCAGCGGCAATATCGCCCAGATCCATTATCAGATCATGTGGTGATGTGACACCCTGATAACGGTCCGAAGTCAGATTAGAAATATAGTCATGGTCCTGGTAGAGAATTTTCTGGCGCAGGTCATTTCCCTGTTCGTCTTCGATAGATATTGGAAATTGTCTATCAACTGCCGGGAAGATTCTAAAATGAGGATATGGAGGCGGGGTGAATTTTTCATCCACATAGATATCAGCCCAAGCCGGATGATCAACAGCCAAGAGTTTAACTTGATCAAAGTAGGCAGTTTCCCATAATTCCGAAGTAAGCTGGAGAGAGTATTTACCCTGTTTTTCCAGCAACATTTCACCCGGGATTTTGAAATAGTCCTGCGATGGATCGGAAAAAGCGTAAGCAGTTTCCCCTCCCATAATACCCAGCGGCATACCCAGTGCACTGCGCCACAACACGTCGGTTACAAACTCATAGCTATCGCCCTTCCAGGCATAGAGAAAAGGGCAGGAACCTTTAAGTATTTGCTTTTCCAGCAGGGCCTGGTTACTGCCGGGTTCAAAAAGATTTTGAGGCACCCCATTAGTCCACAAAACTCTGACCACGTCAGCTTTTGGACGCTGACCTAATCCGAAGTGAGAAACTGGTTCCGATACGAAATGCGACTGATACAAATCTCCGGCCTTTACTTCAATCTTTGCTCCGATACCGAAATAATTATTTTTACCACTTCCGGTCCGGAGTCCAACTAATCTGACGATCAAATAATTGTTGGCATTTCCACCATCATTCCGCAGTAAATACATCCGGCCGTCCAACCCGGCCAGGAAAATATCCAGATCACCATCTCCATTATAATCAGCCACTGCCACCTGCCGGGCACTGGCAATATGTTGCGGAAGAAGATGTGACATATTTTTAAAAATTCCGGTACCATCATTATGGAACAAAAATAGTCCCTTGATGTCAGTGCTTCCTGGTTTTGGTTCACCGGTCACCAACAGGTCTAAAAATCCATCATTATCGAAATCAAAAAATACGGCATCCTGACAGTTTATTTTTTTCAGCAGGGCCTGCATTTCACTGGAACGGTTATCTTTTTCAAAAAAGTTACCACCCTTATTTTGATACAATCTAAAGGATTCATCCCTGGTCCCTACCACCAGCAGATCGGTCCAACCGTCATTATTATAGTCTCCGCAGGTAACTGCAGTAGAACCACCCTCACTGAGTAGACCGCTTTTGACAGTAATATCTGCAAACTGTCCCTGCCGCAGATTTGTGTACAAGGTGTTAGTGGTCTCTGCATTCACCACAAAGAAGTCCAGGTCA
Source organism: Caldithrix sp. RBG_13_44_9 (assembly GCA_001771055.1). Lineage (GTDB taxonomy): Bacteria > Calditrichota > Calditrichia > RBG-13-44-9 > RBG-13-44-9 > RQOF01. The sequence continues at coordinate 9,710 of MESS01000113.1, read as the reverse complement.
CCATCATCATCAAAATCAGCAAAGGCCAGATCCCGGCTGAAGGTTTTATCACCCCTCACTCCCATTTTTAAAGCCTGCTCGGTAAATGTTCCATCCAGGTTATTTCTAAAAAACTGATTAGCGCCGCGGTTGGCCAGATATAGATCCAAATCCCCATCGTGGTCAAAGTCAGCGAAACAGGAAGTGTATCCGGAAGCATCACCAGTTAGTCCGGCCTGGCTGGCCACATTCTGAAATTTTTTCGGCTGGTAATGGTAATAGAGCAAATTGGCTTTACTGTTAACCAGGTACAGATCTAAATAGCCATCATTGTTGTAATCAACAAAAAGTGCTGATCTGTCTTCTCCAGGATGCTGGATACCGGCAAGTTGGGCGATATCGGAGAATTTACCATAATCATTGGATAACAGGTAGCGAACACCATTTTTCTTTTCAGTATCCCAGGCCGAGACATACAGGTCCTCATTACCGTCCCCATCAAAATCAGCCACAGTAAAGGTGCTGGTTTGATAAGCCGGCAGTAGTTGATTCACCAGCTGCAATCCGGATGTTTCGGTGGCATCGGAAAATTGAAGTGCTTCTAACACATTTTGCAGCTGCTGGCCGGGCAAATTAACGTCCTGCTGAAAGGTGAGAATTGGGGTCCCGATGAGTGGGCCGCTCATTCCTTTTAATTCGTCAAATCCGGCAGTATACAAAGCGGTTGGTTTTAAAAGATTGTGAAATATGTTAAAAGGCGGTAATGCTTCATTTGCACGGGATTCCAGCATCAATAATAAACCACGCTGATAATACTCTTCTGCTTCGGTTGAGAATTCCGGGTTTTGTTTTTTTAGTTCTTCCAGATAGCTGGCTGCCAGTTCGGCCTTATTGAGCTGTAACAGCAAATTAATTAATTGCAGCCGGGCAACAATATTTGTCGGGAGAAAATCTACCACTTTTTTAAAGAGATCCTCTGCCTTTAAACGAACGGCTTCATCGGCTGAATTGGCATACAATTGTCCCAATTTATAGAGGGTTCTGATATTATCGGG
>MESS01000113.1:0-8668 GCA_001771055.1 Caldithrix sp. RBG_13_44_9 | reverse complement strand
GCGATCTGGTTCAGTCGCCGAAAGGCCTGTTCCGCTTCGGGGAATTTATTTTCCTCCAGATATGCCAATCCCATAGTGCGGTTGGTGATCATCTCCAGGGCTTTTTGCTGATCATTTTTCATTTCGCAGCTTAAATAATACAGCAGGACAAAGCTGCAAAATACCATGATGGATTTACAATAGCGGTTGCTGTTCATAGCTGTTCAATATCTCAATTGAAGTAGTAATTATCATTTACTTTCTATTGCCTGCAGAATTTTAAGAACCGGTTCGGTATGATTTCCGCCGCCGTTATCCCAGCAAATTTTCCCGGTGACTCCCTCAAAAGTACCAATGCCGGCAATCTCCTCTCTTAATCGCGAACGGCTCAATCCGCTTATGAATAAGGAATGAACCAGCAGCCGTACAGCGTCATAGGTATAAGCCGCATCTGCCGGCGGATATATTCCAAATCGTTGAAAATACTTATCAGCAAAAATAGTGTAGGCGGGATTAGAAACCGTTGAAAATGCCTGGAGAAAATATATCTTACCATCATAGAGTTTGGATAATTCCTCTGCAGTTACACCAGGTATCCAGGGTAAAATAATGGCAGATTTACCGGCATTGTTGGGAAGTTTACCAATCAACTCCTTAATAATTGGTGGAGGTAGATACCATATCATTGCTTCAATTTCATAGGAACCCAGACGTCGAATCAATTCATTTATATCCAGATTGGCAGCAGAAATTTCAAAATGAAAGAGTGGATTCACCTGAATATTTCCCAGCTGGGTGATCATATCTTTGGCAAAAGTACGGCCATCATGATTGGTGGAAGTGATTAATCCAACTTTTTTCAGTGAAGCGGTCTCTATTCCCTGCTGAGCAATGACTCTGGTTTGGATCTTAAAATCTGGCGGGAATCGAAATATCCACGGAATCCGGATATAAGTCAGGGTGGGATCAGCTGAGACTGGGGACAACAACGGCACCCAGGCCTTGGTTACGATTTGCTGGGCAATGTGGGTTGCCGTACCATCCAGTGAACCGATAACAGCCCACACACTATCCTCATAAACCAGTTTTATCATTTCTTTGGAACCAGCACCCCAGGGATTGTATGACCAACGCGTTTTCAGACGAAATGGTAAGCCATAGTATCCGCCGTTCGAATTGAATTCAGATATGGCCAGTTCTGCTGCCTGTAAAATCGGTCCCGCCACCGGATCAGCCGGATCATATGGTATGAATAAACCAATATGAATTTCCGATAGCATTTGCAAAGAACTGACTTCTCCCTTCCATCCAGTGAACTCTACCGGTTTGTCAAAAACACTGATCGTTGATTCTCCGGCTTCGAAACTTTCAGGAGATTGTCCCTGGGACAATAAAGTATGGTAATAGATTAAAATCAAAGAAACAATCAGCTGTAATGCTTTCATTTTATTCTGGCTACTAATTTTCAAAACGAAGTTTCCCTGAGAAAATCTCTTCCTGAGTATAAAATTCAAATTTTCCATTTTTTAGAATGGCCACTACCGCCGGAGTCCGATTATTGAATATCGGATCAAATTTTTTTAAGCCAGTCACCCCATGGTAACTGGTCATCGCCGCTAGTTGATCGCGGATAAGTGCCCGATTGAGACCGGCTTTTTCTATGGCATCTATGAGCATACTCATTCCATCATAAGCATGGGCAGCATAAGTCTCCGGTTTTTCGCCAAACCTTTCAGTAAAATCTGCCTGAAATTTCAAATATTTTGGATCCTGGCTATCGGGATAGTAGGTATATCCAGCCGCAACTTTGCCATGCTTCTTCCCGACGATTTGCAGAAATTCTGGAGTAACCATACGATCACTTCCGAAAAACCACTGCTCCATTCCCAGTTGCCGCATCTGCTTAAGGACCAGGGCCGATTCTCGAGAATTTCCGTAGGTGATGATGCCATCGACTCCTAAATCCTTAATTAATTTTAGTTGAGAGCTGAAGGAAGTATCACCCTCTTCATACTGCAATTCAGTCACGAATGGAAATCCCAGGCGAGTCGCCGCATCCCTAAATTCGTCAATACTCATCCTACCGTACCTATTTTTAGCCCTCAGGGCCGCAATCCTTTTCAATCCCAATTTTTTGAAAGCAAAATCTGCCAGCGCATAGCACATCTGTCTGTCATCAGTGATGCAACGGAATACCCAAGGTATATTGGTCTCTATAAAGGTCGGATCGGTATCGGCAGTATTCATCACCGGAATTTCTGCCTTCAGGGCCACCCGGATCAGAATATGGCTGTTCTGACCATCAATGGTACCCAGGATAGCCCACACACTGTCCTTATAAACCAGTTTCACGACTTCCTCACCTGAGGATCGCCAATTTCCATTATCATTCCTTACGACTAACTGAAAAGGAATTTTGCCGCGATACCCGCCATTCTGGTTGGCCTGTTCTACTGCCAGCTGCGAACCTTGTAACATCTTCATTCCCAATGGTGCCAGATAGGAAGTATAGTAACCATCCCATTGGGTAATCTCCTGATTGACCCTTAAGGCAATTTCTACCGGCGTTCCGTCAGCTTCATAAACATTTTCGATAATCGGCCCGATGAATCCTATTTTGACAGAATCAATTCTGGCAGGTTCCGGAATGTGACGGCCATAACCCGGGTATTCCAGCGGTGTTAAAAAAAACCGTTTGTAAGGTTTGGTAAAGCGGTGATAAGGCTCATATTCCTGAGGTGTCTTACCATAAATAGAATCCGTCTGGGAAGGAATATCAGTCTGGGATTTTAATACAATCCCAAATCCAAGTATCAGACTAATTTCAATTATCAGGATCAGCAACGGTAGTCTGGCCATAAAATCTATTCTGCACTTATTCATTATTTTTTTAACCCATTGACTAAAAATCTTAAATCATCTTTATTAACGCAAACCAGGATAATAATCCTTGCCGATGCCTCTGGCTAAACCATGACCCGTACCGATCCACACATCGGTTCCCATAAATTCCACTGCAATCATGAAATGGTTGGGCAGATCCAGGTTGGTTTCTACCGATTTGATCAATTCTTTACCGACCATGATATCAGCAGTCCAGTATTTGGCATCCTCGGTTTTTCGATGATAGGTAACCCAGGTATCAGTTTCAAAATCTGCCAGCACCCCTAAACCTTTATCAGTGCAGGAATAGCTTGATGAACCACTTCTGCCGAGAACAAAATTGATGAAGACACTGGGTAAACCGCTGTCATGATCGTGATAACCTCGCCAGTTTCTGCCATCATACCGGCTGAGGCCAAAATAGGTTGAGGCCCATAAAATTTTATCTACATATGAAGCTGCTGTGGTTATCACGTGAATGAGTCCATCGTCACGATATAGATCGATCTCCATTTCCCCGTCCGGATCCAGATATTCGGTCCAATCCTGATCTTTAATATCCCACTCCAGGATCCCACTGCCCCAGACTGCAAAAAACACTTTCTCTGGCGTGGCATCCACATTGTAGACCCAAACTTCTTCCATCGGGGCATGTCTTTCGTTATAAGTCTCCCACTCTCCGGTCAGCTGATTATATCGGCTGATTCCTGCAGTAGTAGCAATCCAGACATTATCTCCCTCGATATCAAGATTATAGACCACATCATTGAGCAGGCCGCTGTTCATTTGAGTGAAGTGTTCAAACTGCCCCCCGCTGAAGCGGGCAATTCCTTCACCAAACAGTGCCAGCCATAAGTCACCGGTTTTCTGATCCTTGGCAATCCCGATTACTACCCTCCAGGGTAATCCCTCTTTTTCGGTCCAGCTTTTCCAGTTTCCTTCATGATAAAGCATTAAACCGTTTTCCGTCCCAACCCATAAACTATCACGGTCGGCTTTCAGGAAGAATATGTGATCATTAACTAGAGCGCCGTTAGTGGACTCGGTAGTGAATGATTCCCATTCGGTGTAGACATAAGGAATTTTTATTGCAGGATCAGCTTGAGCCCAGGCTGAAGTAATTCCAGAGATAAATAATTGTGAAATAATCAGAATAAAGTATTTCATGTAAAATTTTCCAAATTTACAAAGTCCTTAAATATTCAATAAGATCGTTCAGTTGATCTTTAGTTAAGTCATTGGTCATACCGTGTTTATCAAAAGGATTATACACCGTCCAGATCTCATCCAGGGATTGAGCCCGCCCATCATGCAAATATGGTGAACTATCATAGATGTTATTCAGATGGGGAATATCGAAATGCCCATCGGTATCCAGCCAGGAAGCGGTACCGACATCAAATTTCTCACGATTGGTATAATATGGCGGTACATGACAATAATTACAGCGGTTGGTCCGGGGGATTTTATTCCCGGAATTATCATATTGCCGTTCAAAAATGTATTTACCTCTCAATTGAGTGGGATTCAATTCACCATCAGTAAGATAGCGATTAGGCGGCCGCGATATGGTTACAATATATCGATCCAAAGCAACGGATTGCTCCGGGGTAAAGGGATCGCTGCGGGTAAAAAAGGCCGCCAGTCTGGCTCCGCACTGCCGCTTCAGTGACGGATTCTTTCCCGTCCATTTAAAAGGAGCAGTGTCATTTATCCCTCGCAGAGTGCGGTTATCCACCGGATTAATTCCGATCCCATCCGGTTCAATGTCATAAACGATTCCATCAATATGTCCATCCGGGTGACAGGAATGACAGGAAAATTGGCTGCCAAAAGTATATTGAGCATCATGAAAAATATGTTCGCCCACTCTTGCCTGGGTCAGATATTTCGGACCACCCAGATCAATGACCTTTGTTCGTTTTCGAGTATTAATATCTATCACCGAAACGGCATCATCCAAACCATCTGCCACATATAGATATTTATTATCCGGAGAAACCACCATTCCCCGGGGACTATTTCCCACCGGAATTCTAGCTAAAACAAATGCCTGACTTTTACCCAAGTGATTGGGCAGGATATTTTTTCGTTCAGTTTCCGAAGATTCGGTAAGAACCTTTTTCAGACTGGTGATATCAAGCATGGCCACTTCCTGAACACCCCCGCCGCTGACGAAGGCATATTTCCCATCCCTGCTGAAAACCAGATCGGTAGGATCTGCAAAAAAGTGATTGACCTCATCCAATAACAGCTGATCTACCTGTCCATCTTTCCATAATACTCCGATACCATTGGTTATCACCCAACCCTGGATGGCACGAGTCATGGGTACTAAATTCTTGGTACGAATTAAAGTTATCAGTGCAAATTCGCCGTCAGGTGAAACTTCAATACCCTGGATCAGATTTGCATCCGGTACCTGATAACGATATTTGACCGTGGCAGATTTGGATTCGATCACCGTCACTTCTGAAACAGCTGGACTCCGAAATGCACTATACTTTGCTAAATTATTGGTGACATAGATCTGATTCCCTTCCGGTGAACGCGCAACACCCCACGGTCCTCTGGAAGCGGCCAGACGCTTCAGTTCCTTTTCATGATTTAAATCAATTACCGAAACGTTGTAACTTCCGGCATTCGCAACATATAGAATATTTCCTTCCACATTGGTTACCAACTCATGGGGTTCGTCACCGACTGGAAGGTATGAAAGGACTTTGCAGGTCCTGGTATCAATGACAGACACGTTATCTGAGCCGCGGTTGCTGACATAAGCATACTTTTCATCTGGTGAAAAGCAGACATGATGAGGCTGCACTCCCACCTCGATCTCTGCGAGTATTTTTTGTTTTTTCGGATCAAGGATTATCAAAGTATTCGAGGCCTCGCATACCACATATAATCTTTTGCCATCCCGGGTAATTGCCAGATTGAGAGGATTTTTATAGTCCAGGCTGTCACTACTTATTTCCCGCCACCGGGAATGATCGATCTCTTGCAGATATCTTTCAAAATCAAAGCTGTTACCATGAATGTTATCGGTATGACATTCCTGACATACTGTCTTATCAATCTCTCTCAGACCGGCTTTAAAAGCCGCGAGTGAATCACGCATCACCGTTTCGGACATATATTCACTTCCTGGGCCATGACAGCTTTCACACTGCACTCCCTGGGCGAAATCAAAAGTCTCACTGAACTGGTTGGGTGATGCTCCAGCTCCGGTGATATGACAGGGTAAGCATGCTTCAGATTTCTGGGGATCGGTTATTCCCTCCTCAGCGGCAATCCGTCTGGCTTCTTGAGTGTTCAGTATGGCATACGCCTGAGCATGCTTTGAATATCTCCATTGACCATATTCATGGTTTTTTGAAGTTGCTGAATGACATTCACCGCAAATCAGAGAACCGACATATTTCAATCCGTTTCCGGGCATTGGCAGAATATCTGATTTATCAACTACCGGACCGCCCGTTCCGGGATGCGCAATCATATGAACGGCTTTATCATAATCAAACTTTTCGAAGTTCAGCACTGCCTGATGAGAACTTTTTTCCTTATGGCAGATCATACATTCATACTTTTCCGGAGTCAATAAACCTGCCTCAACCGCCTTATCCCTGTCCCCTTTTACATGGACATCGAGATACGAACTTCCCGGACCATGACACGATTCGCACTGCACTCCATCCTCAAAATGAAAATCATTATCCCTTTGCCACCATTGGGTGAAGTAGGCAGTGGTATGACACCCCAGACAGATCGGACTTTCATAAGGTTTTATTTTGATACCGGAAAGCTCGGCAATCTTTTTCGCTTCAGGTTTAAACAGGGCTGCATACGATTTTGAATGCCGAGATAAACGCCAGGTGTTGAACTGATCCCGATTCCCCTTCGAATGATGACATTCCCGGCATACTTTTTCACCCAGATAGATAAGATCCGCTGATTTCTGGGCACACAGATTTCCCGCTAAGAGGATCAAAAGACCGGGAAGTGCGAGAATCGGAATGAATCGGGACATATAAATTTACCTACTGTGATGACTCTTGAACGGTAATGATCTGATTCGCTTTGACATTTTTCAAGATTTGGGTAATACCACTTGGCCAGAGAATTTCGATCTGATCTACCATGGAGTTGTTACCCAAGCCGAAATGAATTCGATAATCGCTTTGTGACAGATAGCCGGAACTGCTCATCCGCCAGCGAATTTGGGTGATCCCGCCACTGGTCAAGCGTACCCGGCTGCCAATGGCATCTCGATTACTTACCGTACCGATCAGATTAAGCATCAGCCAGTTTTTTTTATTGCCGCCCTCATTTAAGAACAAGCAGGGACGGTCATTCAGGTTCAGTACTAAAACATCCATATCCCCATCATTGTCAAAATCACCGACCGCTGAACCGCGGCCGACAAATTTTTCCTGAAAATCCGGTCCCAGCAGGTGCGACACATTTTCAAACCTTTTTCCCTTATTATTGAGCAACAGTAAAGACTCCTCCCCAATCAAACGGTGAGGATGCCCATTGGTGATAAACAAATCACCATATCCGTCATGATTGAAATCAAAGAAATTGCCGGACCAGCTGGTGTATTGCCCGCAGGCTACTGCCAATCCCATCGCGGCACTCTTTTCCTCAAAATAACCGAGGCCGGTATTCTTATAAATGCAGCTGTAGGCCATATCTGGGACAATGATATCCACCGACCCGTCCAGATCAATATCGCCAAATTCGCCGCTCATAGCAGAAGTAGCCTCCCCGCTCTGTCCAAAAGCACTGCCGGTCTGGCGGGCAATATTGGTAAAAGTCCCGTCCCCATTATTGCGATATAAAAAATTTTCCATCGCATCATTGGCAACAAAAATATCGAAGTCATTATCATTATCAATGTCACAGGAGGTAACACCCATCGCCCGGCCCTCTGGATTGTAAACCCCTGCCTGGCTGGTCACATCGCTGAAAGTCCCATCACCATTGTTATGATAGAGAACATCGGGTTGTCCATGATAGGCCAATGGCCCGGGAAATTTATCAGCAGCATAGAAATACTGATAATTGGGATCGTACTCGATATAGTTGCCGACATATAAATCCAGAAAACCATCTTTATCATAATCGAGGAAAGTACAGCCAATCCCGAACAGGTCATTTTCAACACCGGCGATTTTGGTGATATCGGTAAAAGTTCCATCCCCATTGTTGCGATAAAAGATATCGGGTCCCCAATTGCTCACAAAGATATCTTTGTCCCCATCGTTGTCATAATCGGCCGTCAAAACCGCCATACCCATTCCCTGGTCTCCCACCCTGGCCTGCCGGGTGACATCGCTAAAAGTGCCATCGCTGTTATTGCGATATAAAGCGTTCGTTAAATTGCCCTTATTTTTGCGACCCTTCACATGACTTATCCCTTCAATATAAGCGCCGTTCACCAGGTAAATATCCAGATCACCGTCTCCATCATAATCAAAAAAGGCACAGCCGGCTCCGTTTGACTCGATCAGATTGCTCATGTCGTCATCACCAATATTATGAATAAAAGTAATGCCGGACTTTTCAGTAATATCTATCAGCCTGGGCAAATCGGAATAATTCTGTCCCGATAAATGAAGTACCATTATGCTGAAGCAGATGAAAATCATATAGTATGCATAACTTCTAATCATTTGTACTCCTCAGTGGGACCGGGTATCATTGCTGTTTATCAGATTCGATCATACTTTGATGATTCCAGGCCGCCCCTAAATCGATCCATTCAATGAATAGCAAACGTTCCTCAGCTTTTAAAGATTGG
>MESS01000112.1:46514-46827 GCA_001771055.1 Caldithrix sp. RBG_13_44_9 | reverse complement strand
AATCAAAAGAATTTTATAATGTTCACCGGTCTTATTGAAATTTTTGCTCATAGATCTGGACATTTTCTGCTTTCATTAACCGCTCGATAAGCTGCTGATAGGCCTGTTCCTGCTTATCCTGGATAAAATCCTGGGCTACCCGCTCTTTTACCTCTCCAAAGGAAGGTACCCTTTTTACTTTCCCCTGCTCATCCTTTTCTGCATACCGATCAGTATTGGCCTTATAAAATAACTCAACATCGGCATTGGAATATTTTTCTGGACTCACCGATTTTTCGATCTCTTCCTGGAGCAATTTCTGGGTCATGAGTGA
>MESS01000112.1:45272-46459 GCA_001771055.1 Caldithrix sp. RBG_13_44_9 | reverse complement strand
CTTTTTGCTGAATCATATAGAAGTTCCTGGGCGATATAATTCTTCAAAAATTCTATTTTCTGCTGCTGGGATTTAATTTGCTCCTGAATATACACCGGCAAACGGCTCATCTCAAACTGCAAGTCACCGGTAGTTATCTCCCGGTTTCCGATTCTGGCGATTACCTCACCCGGTCTAGATGATGGTTTCTGAAACTCATCCAGCGCGGAAGTCTGTTCCACAACCTGTTGGGCATCAGTGGATCGCCGCAGCCGTTCCAGACATTCTACCATTTTTTTAGTGGCTTCCGCCTGGATGGTGGATTCAGGATAAAGCTGTTTGATTCGCAGATAATAAGCCAGGGCATTTTCATAATCCTGCAGCCGTTCATAATAAATATTGGCAATCATGTAAGATATACTGGCTTGCTCTTTGCCGTCCAGTGGATAAGTCTGAAGATACTCAATATATTCATTCACGGCCTGCTGATACAGCTGCTGATTGTAGAATGCATTCGCCAGTTGGCGTTTCTGTTCGGCCGAAAGATTGGGTTTGGTACCTGATTGACAACCGGTAATTTCGGCAATCAGTATGCCGAGTATGAACAAGTGGAAAATCACAATTTTCTTAATAATTGAGAAATGGAGATAATGGATTTTGCACTTCTTAACACTCATGCTGACTTCCTTTCGATCATTCTAATGAAAGCGTTTAGCCCGCACCCGGAAAAAGCGAGTCAATGGTTTTACATAGGATTGATGGGTATAGATATCGATAAAATCAATACCGATCGATTTGAACATTTTCTCCAGAGCACTCTTTTGGGTCATTACATTCTCGCTGACTGTTTCCCGGATTTCATCATAAGAAGTGTCCACCAGAACCGTTTCACCGGTCTCTACATCTTCCAGTTCAATTAAACCCACCGATGGCAGTTGCTCTTCCAGAGGATCGATGAGGCGGATGGCCACCAGATCGTGACGTCGATTAGCAATTTGCAGATCGCGCTCGAATCCTTCTGCTAAAAAATCGCTGATTAGAAAAACAGTAGCCCGCCTTTTAAGGATTTGATTCATATATTCCAGAGCAGCAGCAATATCGGTCTGGGTAGATGATTTCACTTCGGTAGAACTGGCAAAATAGAGTAATTCTCGGATGACCCGGAAGACATGTTTTCGTCCTTTTCGCGGAACCACAAATTTCTCTAT
>MESS01000112.1:41572-45261 GCA_001771055.1 Caldithrix sp. RBG_13_44_9 | reverse complement strand
GATGGAACGCACATCATCCCCGGCCTGGTATTCACGGACTTCAGCGAATTCCATTCCCCGACCTTTAAAGACTGAATGATATTCACCGGCAAACACTTCGTTAACTACCCCACGGATACTGATTTCAATCTGGCGTACTTTTCGTAAAATCTCTTTGGTATCCATCTACTGATATCTGTTGTTTATTAAGGTGGTTGCCTGTTATGGATTATGGCACTTCAATATGATTTAGCACCCGCCGGACAATGTCCTCGGCATTAACATTTTCAGCTTCAGCTTCATAGGTAACGATGATCCGGTGACGCAGTACATCCAGTCCAATGGCTTTGATATCTTCCGGAGTGACATACCCGCGCCGCCGGAGGAAAGCATGGGCCTTGGCCGCTAATTTAAGATTTATTGAGGCCCGCGGTGAGGCACCATAGGCAATCAGCGGGCTCAAGTCCTTTAAACCATATTCTTCGGCATTTCGGGTTGCAAAAACGATATCAATAATATATCGATCAATTTTTTCATCCATATAAACTTCATGGACTACCTCCCGGGCCTTTAAAATATCTTTAGGACTTACCACTGCCTTCACTTCAATACTCTGTCCGCTGGTCATCCGCTGCATGATCTCCAGTTCTTCATCCTTTTTCGGATAACTGATACTGAGTTTGAGCATGAATCGGTCTACCTGGGCTTCGGGCAACGGATAAGTTCCCTCCTGTTCGATGGGATTCTGAGTGGCCATTACCAGAAAGGGCTCTTCCAGTTTATAGGTATGGTCACTGATGGTGATCTGTCTTTCCTGCATGGCTTCCAGTAAAGCGCTCTGTACTTTTGCAGGTGAGCGGTTGATTTCATCGGCTAAAATCAGGTTTGAAAAAATGGGACCCTTGCGGACAGAAAATTCTCCGGTTTTTTGATTATAGATCAAAGTTCCCAACAGATCAGCCGGCAAAAGATCTGGAGTAAATTGAATGCGTTGAAATTTAGTCTGGATCACCGAAGAAAGGGTTTTTACCGCTAAGGTTTTGGCCAGCCCCGGCACTCCTTCCAACAGTATGTGACCATTGCACAATAATCCGATCAGCAGCCGTTCTACCATATAAGTCTGTCCAACAATCACCTTATGGACTTCGGCATTTACTGTCTCGACAAATGCACTTTCTCTTTGAATTTTTTCGTTAATCGCTTGAATATCTACACTCATTTGACCTCCTTTGACATGCTCTCGGCGGAATCAAAAATTTGTTTTCTCTTCAATAGAAAGTTTTCGATAGTTCCATAGATATGAATAAATTCATTCGGATCAATATTTTTCCGGGCAAATTTGATAATATCCAATTTCTGAAAAACAGCTGAGAGATTGCTTTTGTCATTCTCATCAATCTGCAGCTGCTGTAAAGCCTGCTGGATTTCTTTAGTGTTCAATTCTCTGGCCGGAATTCTAAAATCCAGTTCTAAATATTCCTTGAACAATTTGGAAAGCCGATGAACCATTTGATCTAGATTCGTACCCCGTGGATCCACTTCTTGCATCAAACGATTGAGGTATGACTCTGCCGGAGAAATAACTGGAGTGGGACTCCTTCTGGCTAATCTTTTTTTCCGAATATAGACCAGAATGAAATAGGCCATGATCGAGAAAAAGATGATAAAAAGAATAATATACACAAAAGCCTTTAATTTTTTACCCTGACCCTCCGGCAATGGCGCGGTTATTTCCACCATGATGCGCTGCGAGTTAAGGTTTTCCTCTTCTCCGGACTCGCGGTCACTATATTTAATCACCACCCCATCAATGTAAGCCATTCCCATCTCCAATGGTTTCAGTTGATAGGTAATGGCTTTGATTGCCTTAAGACTTCCATCCGGCAGGGTTAACAGGCGGTTTTCCGAGCCGCTGCCTTCTAACAATAAATTGGTTAAAATGGGCTGGGAAACCGGCTCAATCTGAAAACGATTTAATTTTCCCGGCCAGGAAATTTCAAGATGAAGAATCACCAAACGGTTTAATGGCACCCTGCTCTCTTCCACATAACTTCGCAATTGGATTTGGTGATTTGAGGGGTTGAAGAGAGAATCGGTTGATTGGCTGTAAGCGATCTCAAAAGATAAAATCAAAAGACAGAGGTTGACAATTTTTGCAGAAGTCTTTGAAATCATAGGCCTTAATATTTATAAAAGGTTAATATACTTTTTGTTTTCGGTTAAAGTTCCTGTCTTTTTCAAACAAAAACCCTGTTCAAACTGAAAACAGGGTTCAATCGGAAGAAAAAACTTTCTTCCATTACTCATTCAGTTTATTATGAGGTTAATATACCTGTTCTGGTAATCGCTGCCACCACACTATCTTCTCCGGCCGATTCATTCTTCAGGAAAGGAAGCTCATTAATATCCTTCCCTAAATTTTCGAGTTCATATTTGGCATCATCGGCCAGGTCATGGTTGGGGTATTTTTCCAGGAACTCACTGTAATATTTCCTGGCTTTCTCATAATTTTTCAGATAATTGGCATTGACAAATCCTACCATGAAAAGCGCCTTCGAAGAATACATCCCAGTGGGATATTCATCCAGAATTTTCTGGAAATATTTTTCAGCCTCACTCCATTGTTCTTTTCCCATCTGCTGGTAGGCCATATCAAAATATTCTTTTTCCCCTAATTTCTTACTGCACCCTATCCACGCGAACAGAATAACCATTACTAGCAACAGGCTGATACTTCCTTTTTTCATAGATCCTCCGAAATAGTGACGTAAAAAGAGCCCCAATATAAAAAGCCACTTTTTTGAATGCAAGCGCTATGAGAAAATATCTCTCGCCATCCCCAATCATCATTTTCCTGATGTTTTCAAAAATGGTTGTTTCTCTTCCGGAGGCCGAGTCTCGTAACAACCGGATAAAAATAGTATACAAAAATATTCTATTTTTTCCTTGACAAAACCAAAAGAAATATTTATAATATTAGTGAACTTATATTTACTATATAAAATTGGTTGCCAACTAACGGGTGTCAAATGAAAAAAAGTATCATTTTTAGTGGAGGAACAAGATGAAAGAGATTACTCAACGCCAGAAAGCGGTGCTGCAGTTCATTGCGGAATACATCGGGCAATTTGGATATCCCCCTACCTTTCAGGAAATTGCCGATGCCTTTGGCCTCGTCTCCAAACACGGGGTGGTGCGTCATCTGGAAGCATTAGAGCGCAAGGGGTACATTACCCGCAGTGATACCCTGGCCCGGAGCATCCGGATTGTGCATCCGCAGTACCAGCCGCCCAGCGAGGTTGTACAGGTACCGCTGGTGGGAAGGGTTGCCGCCGGTTACCCGATCCTGGCCGAGGAAAACATTGAAGATCACGTGATGCTGCCCCGTACCCTGGTAAAGTCGGAAGGCCGCTATTTCGCCCTGCGGGTACAGGGAGACAGTATGGCCAATGCCGGCATTCTGGACGGGGATATGGTAGTGGTACAGTCTTCCTCCATGGCGCAGGCCGGAGAAATTGTGGTGGCGTTAGTGGGGGACGAAGTAACGGTAAAACGGCTGGTTATTCAAAACAACCATAAATTCCTGCAGGCCGAAAATCCGGTACATCCCAACATTTACCCGCAGAGCGAATGGAGTATTCAGGGAAAAGTTGTCGGATTGATCCGCGATAACATTCAATGAGGAGCGGCCGAATGAAACCAAAGAAAAA
>MESS01000112.1:41250-41457 GCA_001771055.1 Caldithrix sp. RBG_13_44_9 | reverse complement strand
GATCTGGTCACCAATCCGACCCATCATTTGGCCCACCGCTTTACTCTGCAGGCCAACGACGACCATATGAGAGGAGCTGATATCCGGAACGGGGATTACATGGTGATCGAGAAAAAAAGCAGTTATCCGGAAGGAAGTATCCTGGCGGTTCAGCTGGGGGAAAAACAGTTGGTGCGCCGGTACTTCCGCCGTGGGGGCCGCATTCAT
>MESS01000112.1:39635-41215 GCA_001771055.1 Caldithrix sp. RBG_13_44_9 | reverse complement strand
GGTATTGGGGAGAGTTACGGCGGCTGTAACTGAGGTGGCGGGAGCCTGCCTGCCGTAGATTGCTCCCGGTTATTTAAGAAAGTTTAAGAAATCAGTGATTTTAGCAGGCAGCGAGGGAACGCCTATGCATTTTGAAGAATTATTTGAACCCATTGAAGTGATCACTTTCTTTCAGCAGGGCCGGATCATCCCCCTGAAATTCCGCTGGAACGGCCGGGTCTATAAAATCAAACAACTTAATGGCTGCTGGAAAGAAAATCAGGGATACGGACGGCAATATCATTTTTCGGTGCAGGCCGATGGGTCCGATTGTTTTGAGCTGTTGTTTGACAGCAGTGATTTTTCCTGGCAGCTGGCCCGGGTGTGTCTGGAAGGGTGAAAGCGGTTAGCAATTGATAGTTGATAGTTGGCAGTTTACCGAGCACTCAAATTTATAAAAGTGCTGTAAAAAGTAGCAGATTTCAACAATTTGAGTGCTTGGTTGGCAAGAAACAAGATGAAAGATTAATGATGAAAATAGTTGGCAGTCAGCACATTTTCAGGACGGAATACTTTTTCCTTATACCATATACCTGTACTTTTATACCGCTATACCTTTATAACGCTATAACGTTATACCGTTTTTTTCATGTAATTCATGGACATGTTAAATAATCAAGGATAGAACCATGGTCAAAATTTCTCCTCCAATCAGCCAGCCAGCGGGACAATCACCTGACCTGCTGGTGTTACTCTACGAACTTCTGCAGGGACAGCGGGAGATGGTGCGGGTGTACAGCAGGGCACTGCAGAGCGAAATCTGTCTGGTAAATACCCCGCAGACCAGGCCGGAGTTGCTGACGCTGGATTGTCCGGTGTATACCACCCGGGAGTTGGCGCAGATCATCTCTCTTTCAGAAGAAGAATTCCAGCGCTTTCATCATCTGAAAACCCGGATGGTGGGATAATACAGTCTGAGTAAAAATCAGCCGGTTACCAGCAAAGTAATATGGCTAATAATTCCCATATCGAATGGACTGAATCCACCTGGAATCCGCTCACCGGCTGTAATAAAGTGAGTCCCGGCTGCAAGTACTGCTATGCCGAACGATTCGCCAAACGGCTGCAGGCCATGGGACAACCCAATTATAAGAACGGCTTCAAATTAACCCTGCAGGAACATGTTTTAAACCAGCCGCTGTCCTGGAAAAAACCGCAACTGATTTTTGTCAATTCCATGAGCGATTTATTTCATAAAGAAGTTCCGCTGGATTTCATCCAAAAAATATTTGGGGTGATGCAAAAAGCTCACTGGCATGTTTTTCAGGTGCTCACCAAACGCTCTGAACGACTGCGGGAACTGAATAAGCACCTCTCCTGGCCTCCCAATGTCTGGATGGGGGTGAGCGTGGAAAACAGCGACTATACTTTCCGGATCGACCATCTCCGGAAAACCTCTGCCAAAATCAAATTTCTTTCACTGGAACCGCTGTTGGGTCCACTACCGGGCATTAATCTTTCCCATATCGACTGGGTAATTGTGGGCGGTGAGTCCGGTCCCCAGGCCCGACTGCCAAAAACCGAATGGATCCTGGAAATCA
>MESS01000112.1:39376-39597 GCA_001771055.1 Caldithrix sp. RBG_13_44_9 | reverse complement strand
AAACAGTGGGGCGGGAAGAACAAAAAGAAAAATGGACGCCTGCTGGAGGGAAAAACCTGGAATGAATTGCCTGCTCGCAAATATCTTCTGCTGCAAAATTGACCTTCTCAAAATATTTAAATTTTTCCTGGAGATTTCATTCCCATTTTCAGGTTTATTTTGGACACCAAACCAGTATAAAACTATCAGCTATTCTCGTTAATCTTGAATATTTTATTTTT
>MESS01000112.1:39048-39175 GCA_001771055.1 Caldithrix sp. RBG_13_44_9 | reverse complement strand
ACTTTATTGATGCCTATAATGCCATCTTCATGCGCGAGACCGGACTCACCCATATCTATACCTATGATACCAAACACTTTAAGCGGATAGAATGGGTGGAAGTTTTCCAACCATAAACTTGAATTAA
>MESS01000112.1:38708-38817 GCA_001771055.1 Caldithrix sp. RBG_13_44_9 | reverse complement strand
TGGAACAGGGATTCAATCCCCTGTTGCGGGACCGCCCGGTGATCGTGGGAGGGAGCGAGGACCAGCGCGGGGTGGTGCATACTGCCAGCTATGAAGCCCGGGCCCGCGG
>MESS01000112.1:37968-38417 GCA_001771055.1 Caldithrix sp. RBG_13_44_9 | reverse complement strand
CAATGGTCAGAAAATGTGGGAGCTGGCCAACGGCATCGACCAGCGCGAGGTACAGACCCGTATCATTCCACGGCAAATCAGCCGTGAGACCACCTTCGAGGAAGACACTACCGAGCAGAGCGTGGTAATCGCCTGCCTGCAGTATCTCACCGAACGGATTGCCGCTAAACTGCGTCAGCAGGAACTGCAATGCCGCCGGGTAGGCATGAAAATCCGTTACTCCGATTTTACCCAGCATAACGTCATGCAGACCCTTCCCCAGGCTACTGACAATGCGACCGAAATTTTTGCCGAAATCGAAAGGATCTTTTTACGTCTGCCCTTCCGCCGGCTGCGTATCCGGCATGTCGGGGTATCGGTAACCCACCTCGAGTGGCGGAATCTGCAAATGAAACTGTTCAGCCAGGAGACCCGCCTGGAACTGCTGGATGCTGCCATCGATGAGATCC
>MESS01000112.1:36152-37834 GCA_001771055.1 Caldithrix sp. RBG_13_44_9 | reverse complement strand
AACTTCCATAAAATCTTACATGAAAGAGTAACCGCTTTCCAATGACTGTTTTTACCCACCTGCATGTTCACAGTTATTACAGCCTGCTGGACGGCACTGCCAGTCCAAAAGAATTAATCCAGCAGGCCAGAAAGCTGAAATTCAAACATTTAGCATTGACCGATCATCAGGCATTGCATGGTGCGATCGAATTTTACCGGCTGGCCAAGGAAGAAGGAATTCACCCGATCATCGGGGCCGAAATAACTCTGCCCGATGAAAGCAAGCTGGTACTGCTGGTAAAGGATCAGAATGGATACCGTAATCTCTGCCAGCTGTTGTCAATGGGTCATCTGCGGGCAGGTCATTTGAAATTCAAGTTGGATTTGAAGGACATTTTCCGCTACCGGAATGGATTGGTTGCGTTATCCGGCGGTCAGCAGGGAAAGTTATGGCAGTTTGCCAGGGCACGGGAGTTTGAAGCAGCCGGGAGGTATTGCCGCCAGCTGAAAACCGTTTTTCAGGGAGACTTTTACATCGAGCTGCAGCAGTTTGTGCCTAATGATTTCCTGATAAATATCCGGCTGCGTGATCTGGCCGTTCAACAGAACATCCCGCTGCTGGCTACCAATGATGTCCACTTTACTGCAGCTGAGGATTGGCCTGTCCGCCGGGCGCTGCATGCCATCGATCAGAATACCCTGATTGAAAAAATCACCACTGCCGGCAGTCCATCTCAGTATCTTAAATCCGCTGAGGAAATGAAAAAAATATTCCAGTCTTTTCCGGGTGCCTTAAGTAATTCTGAAAAAATTGCCGGTGCATGTACGTTTGAATTTTCGCTGGGCAAACCGGTGTTTCCAAAAATTGATCTGCCCGAGGGGGAAACCAGCTTTTCTTATTTATGGAAGGCCGCTTTCGACGGAGCGCGTCAGCGTTACCGGCCGCTTACCAGAGAATTTATTGACCGTCTCAGCTATGAACTGAACACCATCAATGAACTGGGATTCACCGATTATTTTCTGATCGTGAAGGATATTGTGGATTTTTGCCAAAAGGAGGGCATCCCCTGTGTGGGAAGGGGCTCGGCGGGTGACAGTGTGGTTTCTTATGTATTGGAAATCACCCAGGTAGATCCATTGCGTTATAAACTGTACTTCGAGCGATTCTTAAATCCCGAACGTACCGATCCGCCTGATATTGATCTGGATATCTGCTGGAAAAACCGCGACCGGGTTCTGGAGTACGTTTATAAAAAATACGGCGAAGAACGGACCGCCATGATCTGTACTTTCAATACCTTTCAGCTTCGCTCTTCTATCCGGGATGTGGCCCGGGCGTTTGGCTTTCCGGAAGATGAGATCAGTACCATCACCAAATATCTCCCCCATTATGGGGTAAGCCAATTGATGCAAGCCATTGAAACCATACCCGAATGCCGCGATCTGCAAAAAAATGCAGCAGCTTTTAATCAGGTATTGAACATCGCCCAGCGGATTGCCGACTTCCCCCGCCACCAATCCATTCATCCCGGCGGGGTACTTATTGCTCCCGATAAAATCACCTTTTATACTCCCTTGCAGGTGGCTGGTAAAGGGATTGTAGTCTCTCACTATGACATGTATTCCACTGAACCACTGGGATTGGTGAAAATGGACCTGTTAGGGGTGCGCTCTCTGAGCATTATCACCGACTGCCTGAAG
>MESS01000112.1:35897-36132 GCA_001771055.1 Caldithrix sp. RBG_13_44_9 | reverse complement strand
GCAGCAGGAAAATTCCGGGGGGGGTAATCCCCCATCCGAAGCACTGGTTGATCAAACCCCGGCCGGAGAAATACCCTATCAGCCCTCTTCATTGCAGCCGCAATCCGGCATGATTCCGAAAAATCAGGGGTGTGAAAAAATATATCAATTCAATATCCACAAAGGTAAAATAATCCCGCAGGATCTACCGCAATATCTCAATCCGCAGCGATTTCCGTTTCTGGATAGCAGCAAG
>MESS01000112.1:34136-35862 GCA_001771055.1 Caldithrix sp. RBG_13_44_9 | reverse complement strand
GGAAAATGATCCCAATGTGACTGCGTTACTGCGGGCTGGTCTAAGTTTAGGGTGTTTCCAGACCGAGAGCCCGGGGATGAGGGGACTGCTGAAAAAAATGCAAATCGAAGGCGTGGATGATGTCATCACCGCGGTCGCGCTTATCCGACCGGGAGCCGCCAACAGCGGCATGAAAGACCAGTACATTCAGCGCCGGGCCGGGCTGGCAAAAATCGACTATCTTCACCCGGCCCTGCAAGCCGTCCTATCGGACAGCTATGGAAATATTATCTATCAGGAACAGGTAATGCAGGTGGCGGTAGAGGTGGCAGGCTTCAGCCTCTCGCAAGCCGATGTACTCCGCAAAGCCATGACAAAATCCCGTGACCGGAAAACCCTGTTGAGTATGCATGATGCCTTCATCAGCGGTGCTGAACAAAAGGGACTTAGTACCGAACAGGCGGAAAACATCTGGCAATTCCTGGCAAATTTTGTCGGTTATGGTTTCAATAAAGCCCACTCCGCCACCTATGGGGTGATTGCTTATCAAACCGTTTACCTGAAATATTATTTTCCAGTACTTTATATGACAGCGGTACTGAATAACCATGGCGGATTTTATTCCAAGGCGGCCTATATAGAAGAATGCCGGAGATTGGGAATCCGGCTGCTGCCACCTGATGTGAACCATTCCGAACGTGAATTCACCTGTAACGGGAACTCCGTCCGGGTGGGACTGGATATGGTTTTCGAACTTACTGATAAAACCAAAGAGCTGATTGTCAAGGAGCGAAGGCGGACCCCTTTCCCGACTTACTATGACTTTGTTCAGCGGGTCAGGCCCCGAGAAGGAGAAATAAAAAACCTCATTAAATGTGGAGGGCTGCGGTCGATTGATCCAAATGAGCCTTATTTGCTGCTAAAAAATAAACTTTTCTTCGCGAATAAGCGAAACCGTAATTTAACCGAAGCTTTACTGCAGCAGGTCCATCTCCTTCCTTATAATAAATACCAGAGATTATTAAGTGAGATGGAAATTCTGGATTTTACCGTTAGCGATCATCCATTGGGATTATTTGAAGATAAGATTGAGTGGGAATCTGTGACTTCCTCGCTGGAACTGGAATCCCGCAAAGGAAGACAGATCCTTTTTGTCGGCTGGCTGGTCACCAGTCGGCGGGTAAAAACCCAGAATCAAGAGTATATGAAATTTTTGACTTTGGAAGATCGCTATGGGTTGTGCGAGGCGGTTATGTTTCCGAAAGCCTACAGCCAGTATGGCCACCTGGTAAAGGGATATGGACCTTATCTGGTAAAGGGCAGTGTGCAATCCCGTCTGCCGGGCGAGGCCAATCTTTTGGTGGAAGAATTACAGCTGGTGGAATTAAACAAAAAAGAATTGGAGGATAAACTGCAAGCTGCTGACCTGGAGAAGGATCCAAGCCGTTATCCTGAATGGGCAGGCGAAGAGGACCGTTCAGAAAATCAGCATATGTCGATTTAGCCAACCATTACATTTTCAGAGGGATAGGTGTAATGGTAAGTCTCTTTGGGGCGAGTGATGGCCAGGGAAATGGTAAGAGCACCTAACCTCCCAAAAAACATCAATAAAATAACCGTAATTTTACCCCCAACAGAAAGAAATGGTGTTACACCTCTTGACAATCCAACCGTACCAAAGGCAGAAACAGCCTCAAACAATAAGTCTAAAAAGGGTGAATTTTCAAAAAAGGTCAAGAGCAGTACA
>MESS01000112.1:25154-34130 GCA_001771055.1 Caldithrix sp. RBG_13_44_9 | reverse complement strand
AAAATAAAAAATATAGAAAAAATAAAGATCACTATTGCCCGATTTAATACCGTAAAGGGTATATCTTTTTTAAACAGTTCCATCCTATTCCTTCCTCGCATAACCGACCAGACCCCGGCAAAAAGAACGGCCAGGGTGGTGGTTTTAATCCCGCCCCCGGTTGAACCAGGTGAAGCTCCTATAAACATTAAAAACAGAATAAAGAAGGTACTGGGAACAGCTATTTTACTGATATCTAAAGTGTTAAATCCCGCTGTCCTGGGAGTAACTGACTGGAAAAAGGCATTAAGTATTTTTTCTGGCCAGGATAATCCCAGCAATGTATTATTGTTCTCAACCAACAGAATAAATAACATTCCAATGAGGATCAAGAATCCTGAGATACCTAAAACTAAGCGGGTTTGTACTGACAGCATTTTTGATGCTTTTTGTTGTGAGAATAATCGTAAACTAAATAAATTCAAAATAACCGGGAATCCTAAACCTCCAAAAATAATCAGCCAGGATATGGTGGTAACTACCAGATAGTTTTGATTAAAACTCATCAAGTTATCAGGATAAATAGAGAAACCAGCATTACAAAAAGCAGCAATAGAGTGAAAAATTCCTGAAAATATCCTTTCCCCAAATGACAAACCACTGCCTGACAATCCTAAAAAAACTAAAAACGCCCCGATAGATTCCATAATAAAAGTAAACAAGACTGTGGAAATAAGTAAGCGGCCGATAATATTCACGCTTTGAGTATCTAACACATCCCGCATTAACATTTTTTCGCGCAGGCTGATATTTTGGCCCAAAATAAGAGCAAAAAAGGAAGCATAAGTCATTAATCCCAGCCCACCGATCTGAATCAAAATTAAAATGATAATTTGGCCGAAGAGACTGAATGTACTGCCCGTATCAACTACTGTCAATCCGGTAACACAGGTAGCGCTGGTGGAAGTAAATAAAGCATCCAGGAAGGATAATTGTGTTCCGGGATTTGTCGCCCGGGGCAGTGATAAGAACAGTGCTCCAAATACTATGATGATAAAAAAACTTCCCAGTAACACCCGGGCCGGATGGAATCGTTGTGAAGCAACTTTTCTATTGATATTCAGGCTGTGTGATAAAATTGAAAGGAACAAAGTTATTTGAAAAACCACAATATATAATTTTGAAATATGCAGTAATCCCTTGCCGGTAATAAAATTACTGAATACCCGGGTATCAAATGCCAAAAGAAAGATTAGAGCCTCAATGATAAGTAAAAAAACCAGAAGATAATTAAACCAGCGGCTCTTCAGATACTCATACCGGTTATTTACCAAAGCTAGTTTTGTCAGCGAAAGTAGTACGAAAGAAAGGATGATAATAAAATTCAGCAAATTTAGAATTCCAATTTTATCGTCTGGTAAATAAAAACCAAATTCTAAAACAAAAGAAATAATTGCCAGTACCGCGATAATGATGAAGAGAAAATTTAGGATCCTGACAAGTAAAGGATGTTGAAATTGTATCATAATCATTCCCGAAATTCTGAAAATAATACAAATTACTGGGTTCAAAATCAAGTTCAAGGATTAAAACCGGATCTTGCTATAATCACACAATCTGATTGTCAACTCGGATTGAATGATCAGGTTGTCAAATATAAATATTGACAAATTTAGTGTTTTAGACTATTTTTCCAATGTTTGATCGAGAGTACCAAAATGGAAAATGCCCAATTTTATCGCCCGGTGAATGATAACCGAATTCTTTGCTTTCTCTGTCCACGCTATTGCAAATTAAAATCGGGCCAGATTGGATTTTGTCAGGTACGTAAGAATGTGAAAGGACAATTAAAAAGTCTGGTGTATGGTAAACCTTATGCCGTAAATGTGGACCCGATTGAAAAAAAACCACTGTATCACTTTTTACCAGGATCTAAAATCCTCTCCATCGGTACTGCTGGATGTAATATGGCCTGCAAATATTGTCAGAACTGGGATCTGTCTGACACAAAGTTCAATGAAGATCGGACTATTCAGCTTCCTCCAGAACGTCTTATCCAGTTAGCCATACATTATAAATCAGAAAGCATTGCCTACACCTATAATGAACCGACAATTTTTGCAGAATATGCCATGGAAACGGCCCGTCTTAGCCAGCCCCTGAAATTAAAAAATGTTATGGTCACCAATGGGTACATTACTCAGGAAGCCATCGACTCTGTTTATCAGGACATTGATGCAGCAAATGTCGACTTAAAAGCATTCACGGAACATTTCTATTCCAAATTAACCCTTTCCCACCTGCAGCCGGTCCTCGATTGTTTAAAACGCCTTAAGCAACTTCACAAATGGATTGAAATTACTAATCTTATCATACCTGCCCATAATGACCAGGAATCTGATATCATCAGAATGTGTGAATGGATTTTAGCAGAATTAGGTCCCCTGGTTCCGCTTCATTTCAGTGCCTTTCATCCCGATTTTCAATTCACTCATGTTCCACCCACCACTCCGAGCAAACTCATTAAACTTCGGCAGCTGGCGTTGAAGTTAGGTTTAAAATACATTTATGTGGGAAATATTAGTGATAGTGAAGGCAGCAGTACTTTTTGCCACAACTGCTCTACCCTGCTCATTCGCAGATCCGGGTACCAGAATGAAATCCTGGGCCTAAAAGATGGAAAATGCAAAAAATGCGGAATTACCATACCTGGAATTTTTCATTAAGTATCCTTAAATTTTTCCGGATCATTCTCAACTATTAAGAAAAGAAGCGGGAAAGAATCATACTCCTGCTACCTGACAGATTTGCAGTAATTGACTCAAAATTGGCAGAAATATGGGTGGTCAGACAGAATGTCAATATGAGTGCCTGCTTTAAAGAATAATAATAAAATCCGATAATTTCAAATATATCAATAAGTTATTGCTCTTGATACACCCTGGCACTAATTTTGTAAATAAATTGATGATAAAAAGATCTATATCTTTTAACAGGGGAACAGTTCAAGGAAATTCATTATCAATTCAACCAGGATGTTACTATAAATAATTGTATTCTTTTCTTCATAGAAAAGTAAATTCTATTTTATAAAAAAAAGGTGAAAGCAATGATAAAGATAGATAAATCCAAAGAAGCTATTAACATACCCGAAAGCATTCCGATCATTCCCGTTAGAAATACGGTATTTTTCCCCCATCAGTTTATTCCGCTGGCAATTGGCAGGCAAAAGTCTATAAAGTTAGTCGATGATGCCATCAAAGGGAGTAACGTTATTGGGGTGATTGCTCAACGAGATGGTGCACTGGATGATCCCAATCCGGTTGATATGTACAAAATCGGCACCATCGCCCGAATATTGAAAGTAATTGATTTGCCAGATGGGAGTAAAAGTGCTTTTATTCAAGGAATTACCCGTTTTGAAACTACTAATTACATTCAAACCAATCCCTACTTCATCGCTACTCGCGATATCAAAGAGGATATTTTTCCAAAAGATCCTTTAAGGATCGAAGCGTTTTCCACCAATTTAAAAAATCTTTTTCAGCAAGCATCGGAGCTGGCTCCTGAAATAACTAATGAACATCAGGCAATGATCGCCAACATTCAGGACCCGGGAATAGTAGCTGATGTGGTCATAGCCTTCTCCAACATTCCGGTTCAGGAAAAGCAGGAAATACTGGAAATCTTTGAGGTGGAGGAACGACTTAAACGGGCAACCTATATCTTCAACAAATATTTACAGACTCTGGAACTTGGGAAGAAAATTCAGAATGAAGTGCAGGATGAGATCAGCAAGAGTCAGCGTGAGATGTATCTTCGCCAGCAATTGAAGGCCATCCAAAAAGAGCTGGGCGAGTATGACGAAACCAGTGATCTGGGTGAATTGAAGAAAAAACTGGAAGAGGCGGATTTACCGGAGGATGTAGAAAAAGTAGCCGAAAAAGAGCTTGACCGGCTGAGCCGGATGCATCCGGCATCGGCCGAGTACACTGTTTCCCGCAGTTACCTTGACTGGCTGATCGAACTTCCCTGGAATAAGAACACCGAAGATAATCTGGATATTGAATCCGTTCAGAAAAAGTTGAATGCTGATCACTATGGTCTGGAAAAAGTCAAAAAACGAATCCTGGAATATCTGGCTGTTCGAAAATTAAAGAACGATATGCGGGGCCCCATTTTGTGCTTCGTTGGCCCTCCAGGTGTAGGTAAAACCTCTCTGGGAAGATCGATTGCTGATGCCATGGGACGCAAATTTGTGCGGATCTCGCTGGGAGGTGTACGGGATGAGGCCGAAATACGGGGACACCGTCGGACTTACATTGGAGCTTTACCGGGAAGGATCATTCAGGGAATCAAACGGGCTGGCTCCAGCAATCCGGTTTTCATGCTGGATGAGATTGATAAAGTCGGTACCGATTTCCGCGGTGATCCGTCCGCTGCCCTGCTGGAGGTCCTGGATCAGGAACAGAACAATAGTTTCAGCGATCACTACCTGGAAGTCCCTTTTGACCTCTCCAAGGTGCTCTTTATCGCCACCGCTAACATACCGGATACAATTATTCCGGCTCTGCGGGACCGTATGGAGATCATTGAGATTCCCAGTTATGTGGAAGAGGAAAAAGTAGAGATCGCCAAAAAATTCCTGGTACCTAAACAAGTAAAAGAACATGGCTTAAAAACCGAGCAGATCCGATTTTCTGATAGCGCATTGCATGTAATCATCAATTCCTATACCCGGGAAGCCGGGGTGCGGAACCTGGAAAGACAGATCGCTACCATCAGCAGGGGTGTTGCTAAGGATGTGGCTTCTGGAAAAAGCGCCTCTACTACCGTCAATGCCGATGATGTATCAAAATATTTGGGTCCCATCCGTTTCTACAGTGAAGTTGCTGAGCGTATCGATGAGCCTGGTATCGTAACTGGTTTAGCCTGGACACCCATGGGAGGTGACATCTTGTTCATCGAAGCAACCAAAATGGCCGGTAAAGGCAATTTAATATTAACCGGTCAATTGGGCGATGTAATGAAAGAATCGGCCAAGGCCGCTATGAGCTATATCCGGGCTCATGATAAAGAATTCAAACTGGAAGAAAATTTTCAGGAGAAGCTGGACATCCATATTCACATACCGGCTGGAGCCATCCCTAAGGATGGTCCATCTGCGGGTGTTACCCTGTTTACTGCATTGTTATCCTTGCTGACTGAGCAGAAGGTGCGAAACGATATTGCCATGACCGGAGAGATCACCATGCGAGGCAAAATCCTGCCGGTAGGCGGAATCAAGGAAAAAGTATTAGCAGCTCACCGGGCGGGAATCAGGACAGTCATCCTGCCGGATAAAAGTAAGTCGGACCTGGTAGAAATTCCTGAGACAGTCCGGAACGAAATGAAATTTCTTTATGTCAAGAACATGGAGGATGTGGTAAAGCATGCTTTCAGAAAGAAAAAATACCCGGTAAAAGATGTTATTGTTCCCCATGGTGCAAGGGCCTGAGCAATAAGACTGGATGGATGAAAGTAGTATGACTTAAAATATGGATGCGAAAAAAGACTACTATAAAATTCTGGGAGTCAGCGAAAATGCTTCGCTGGATGATATTAAAAAGGCCTACCGGAAATTAGCGAAAGAACATCATCCCGATGCCAAGGGTGGGGACAAACGGTCTGAGGAAAGATTCAAAAATATCAGCGAAGCCTATGCGGTTTTGAAGGATCCAAAAAAGCGCCAGGAGTATGATTTAATGCGGAAAAATCCATTCCTGGGCTCGCAGGGCGGTGGTTTTGAGGACTTCGCTAATTCCGGTGGAGGTTTCCGGGTAAATTTTGGTAGATCTGGAGGTGGCTCCGGATTAGATGATCTGCTGAGTGATTTTTTTGGCTTTAGCGAAAAACGCGGTGGATCGCGACGCCAGTCTGAGGAAGATTTATTTGGTTTCTCCAGGAGGGGCACCAGATCCAGAGGTGAAGATTTTCATGCAACCATAACCATACCATTCGAATTGGCCGCCCAGGGAGGAGAGACCTTTGTCAATACCCCAACCGGTAAGCAGATAAAACTGAAAATTAATCCGGGGACGGAGGATGGGAAGAAGGTAAAGATGACCGGGTATGGTGCTCCATCTCCAGCCGGAGGCATACCGGGTGATCTTTATATCACCATACAGGTTGCCAAACATCCCCAATACGAACGAAAGGGATTAAATATATATTCTTCAGAAGAAATCAATTTTGCCCAGGCGCTGTTAGGAACGGAAATAGAAGTAACCACTATAAACCAGCAAAAAGTGAAATTAAAAATACCGGCCGGAACTGACAGTGGCAAGATTTTTCGACTAAAAAAACTTGGAATCCAAACTTCTGAAGGTACCGGTGACCACTATGTTAAAATTATGATCCAAGCTCCTAAAAACCTGAGTGGTAGGGCAAAGCGGGAATTTGAGTTATGGGCAAGGGAAGCCGGTCTGCTGTCCTGATTTTGTGTTGCTATTCTTGCAATCGATGCGTCATAATGAAAATAATATTACCCATCATATGCTAAATTCAGTTGGTAAAAACTTGATCCCCTCACTCAGATAATGAACTCTCACCGGCCCGAATTTATTGCCGACACCATGCTGCAAGGTCTGGGAAAATGGCTCAGATTCATTGGTTTTTCCACTGTGATCGCAGATAATTTTAAGATGGCACGCCTCCTACTTCTAGCAAATCCGTCCCTGATCTTTATTACCAGCAGCTCTGACCACTTGCGAGAGCTGGGGGAATTCACAGCATTTATGGTCAGAAAAAACAGCATAGCTGAACAGCTGCAGGAAATTGATAACCACTTTCATATTTTTCAAAGATTAAACCTGTTTACCATCTGCAGTTTGTGCAATATCCCGGCGCAACCAATCTCCAGGGAAGAAATAAGGGATAGGATTCCGGAGGCTGTGAAAAACAATTTCGAAGATTTCTGGATCTGTCCCGGCTGTCAGCGGATCTACTGGCAGGGAGGGCACATTCAACGACTGCTCGAAAAAATGCAGAGGATGGGCATACCTATACAATAAAATATTCTGATCTACTCAGAAGTCCTACCCATAAGTTCTTTGACTGAAGCACTCCCAGATAAAAAAGATTTTCCTGTTAATTCTGTTTGAACTTTCTCTTAAATTCTGCTGACAGCAGGATCACTAACCATAAAGGAGAGAGAATGGTCAATAAAGCTATATTCAAAAAACTCCAGAAAAAAATTGAAGAATACCGTCCGCAAATGATTGCCTTTCAAAAAGAGATTACCCGCATTAAAGCAATGAGTCCGGCCAGCGGTGGAGAGGGTGAATGGGATAAGACCATCTATATTAAAGAATTTCTCACAAAAAAAGGATTAACTGACATTGTACAAATTGATGCCCCTGATCCGCAGGCAAAGAATCAAAAACGACCCAATTTAATTGTCCGAATGCCAGGGAAATCTGCCAAAAGAAATATCTGGATTATGGCGCATACCGATGTAGTTCCCGAGGGAGACCTGAAAAAATGGGATACTGATCCCTTTGAAGTAATTGAAAAAGATGGCAAACTATATGGACGGGGTACCGAAGATAATCAACAAAGTCTCACCAGTGCAATTTTTACTACTTTAGCTTTCCACGAATTACATCTTCAACCTGCTTATAACCTGAATTTGATCATTGTGGCTGATGAAGAAACAGGCTCAAAGTATGGGATCAGTTATATCTTAAAAAATAAACCGGATCTATTGAAAAAAGAGGATATAATTATTGTTCCAGATGCTGGTTTGCCTGACGGCAGTCAGATTGAGGTGGCGGAGAAGGGTATAATGTGGATGCGGTTTATTACCAAGGGGAAGCAATGTCACGCCAGTACTCCAGACATGGGGATAAATGCTTTCCGGGCTGCTTCTCATCTGGTAGTCAGGCTGGAGAAGCTAAAGAAAAAATTTAATATCAAAAATAAAGTATTTGAGCCGCCAAAATCTACCTTTGAACCCACCAAGAAAGAGGCCAATGTACCCAATGTCAATACCATTCCCGGTGAGGATATATTCTATCTGGACTGCCGCATCCTGCCGGAATATTCAGTAAAAGAGGTCATGGAGGAAATCAGACACATCTGTGATACCGTGGAGAAGGATTTTGAGGTGAAGGTTGAAATTGATACCACTCAGCGGGAGGATGCTGCTCCGGCAACTCCGATTGATTCACCGGTGGTCAAGAAATTAACTGCAGCAATCAAAGCCATTTATAAAATCAAGGCCAGACCGATGGGGATCGGAGGAGGCACAGTAGCCGCCATATTCCGGCGCGCCGGACTACATGTCGCAGCCTGGTCCAAGATCGATGATGTCTGTCATCAACCTAATGAATATTGTATTATTGATAACATGGTGAATGACAGCAAAGTATTCGCTCACATTTGTCTGCAAGACGATTAAATCTCGTAACACTACTTTCGTTCTTTCCTAAGGCGATCTAAATGATCGCCTTTTTTATTGATTTTTCAAAATGTTTTGCTTGAACAACTTATAGACTTTAATGAAAAATGCATTTTGACATTTTTCTCTAAATTCATTATATTGACTCAGAAATGTTACCGCTAACAACAACGATTTTCTTATGTACCCAAGTCTATATTTTTGAAAAATTTCCAGGGACTGTTTATCCTTTTTAAAGGAACCACTACGCAGGAGCTTCTCAATGGTTCAAAAAGATAAATCACAACTTAAGGATATTAAATCGATTTATGAAAAACAGGGGTTTGTAATTATTAGAAAGGTGATCGACGACAGGCTGGTGGAAGAAGCCCGAAACCATGTGGATTGGCTTCTGAAAAAACATCCCGGTACCCGGCCGGAGCATCTTCATCATACCCTGGTGGCCAATGATCCTTTCTGGGTAAGTTTGATCAGTGATCCCCGTCTTTTGGATGTAGCCGAGCAGTTCATCGGCCCTGATATTGCCCTGTTTGCTTCCCATTATATCTGCAAACCGC
>MESS01000112.1:24052-25138 GCA_001771055.1 Caldithrix sp. RBG_13_44_9 | reverse complement strand
AGTATTATGGCATCAGGATGGAAGCTACTGGCCGCTGGAACCCATGGAAGTAACCACCCTTTGGATTGCACTGGATCCTTCCCTTCCGGAAAATGGATGCATGCGGGTGATCCCAGAAACCCATCATCTGGAGTTGCAGAATCTTAAAGAACGGCATGATGTGCCAAATGTATTAGAATCCAGCATGGATGATTCATTGGTAGAGGAAAACAAGGCCGTAGATATTATCCTTCAACCAGGGGATGTCTCAATTCATCATCCCAATATTATTCATGGTTCAAAGGCTAACCATTCAGATCTCTGGCGACGCGGATTGACAATCCGCTACATACCCACCTCTACCAGGGTCACTGAAACAAATTGGCCCTGTGTGATGCTGCTGCGCGGCAAGGCGATTTCAGGAATTAATCAATATGTTCCTTACCCGAAATTTTCATCTGGGGAACACTTCAGATTTAAAGGCTGGGAAAATTGGATATCCCCTCCCCAATCCACATCCTCCAGTAAAAATGGATAACAAATTGAAAGAGGCCTGACGTTTTTAACTAAATTAATGAGCACAATAAAATAAACCTGTTAATACATTAAAAATCGATGATTTAAAGATGGAAGAGAAAGCACATGAAATTACATTGGATTGATTTGTTGATCATCTTTCTATACCTGTGCATTGTGGCGATGATCGGATTCTGGGTTCGCAAAAAAGCGACCAAACACCTGGATGGATTTTATTTAGCTGACCGTAATATCCCCTGGTGGATGCTGGGCTTATCCGGATGTTCCAGTTATATTGACATCGGTGGCACAATGGCGTTGGTAGGAGCAATGTTCTACCTGGGATTGCAGGCCATCTGGCTCACTCATATCTTCTGGGGATGGTTAATCATTTGTTTTTATATGGCCTTTCAAGCCAAATATATTCGCCGTTCGGGAGTTATGACTTTTGCAGAATGGAATGAAAAACGATTCGGAAGTACCCGTCAGGCCGAATATGCCCGGATTGCGGCGGCAACTTTTCTACTGGTACTGATGATTTTCAACTTGATGTTCATGGCAGTGGGAACGGGTAAATTCGCTGAAGAATTT
>MESS01000112.1:23739-24013 GCA_001771055.1 Caldithrix sp. RBG_13_44_9 | reverse complement strand
AAACGCCTGCTGCCTATCAACATTACCAGGCATTTGGTCCAATCCTTTTGGCAGGATTTTCCTGGCTTATTTTCAGAGTATTAGCCGGGCCTAATGTCTGGGACTTTCAATTTTTTCTGACCACCCGTAGTCCCCGGGATGCTTCTTTAGCTGCCGGGATGTGGACGGTAGGTTATACCCTGCGCTGGATTATCGGCTGCGCCTTTCTGGTGCTGGGAATTGCCTCTTTAGGATCTGAGGCCGGATTTGACGCCGAAAAAATCATGCCACTGGT
>MESS01000112.1:22471-23707 GCA_001771055.1 Caldithrix sp. RBG_13_44_9 | reverse complement strand
TATTCATGGCAATTTTACTGGCTGCCCTGATGTCTACCCTCAGCGCTATGGTTAATGTGACCAGTTCAGTGATCACTAATGATTTTCTAAAACGATATCTAACCAAAGACTTTACCCAGAAACAACTGGTACGATTAGGACAACTGGCATCCGTTGGCGCCATCACTATCGCCTTTATTTTCAGTTTATCCTTTAAAGATATCGTATCGGCCTGGGAAACCATGATTTTTGTGGTAGTCACCATGATCCTGGTTCCGGCCACCATGCGCTGGCACTGGTGGCGGTTCAGCGCTCTGGCCTTCGTCTGGAGCATGATCATCTCAGCTATGGTAATTATTCTTCAAAAAATATTTTTCTCCGGCTGGCCGGCACAGGTCTGGTTAGCGGTTGATATCCTGTTTTCACTGGGAATCTCCGTTTTGATTGGATTCATTACTAAACCGGCTGAGATGGAAATTCTGGTCAAATTTTATTCCAAGGTACGTCCTTTTGGTTTCTGGAAACCAGTACGGCTCGAAGCCGAAAAACAGGGATTGATACCAGTAAATGATCCCATGCCCCGTTATGATATTCTGAATGGAATAATCACCATCTTCTTCCAGGTATCCCTGGCTTTGATCCCATTTTTCCTTTTTCTCAAGCAATGGTCAAAAATGATGCTGTGGACGGTAATTTGTTTAACGCTGGCATTTATCCTTTATTTTACCTGGTATAAAAAACTTCCTTCTCCGGACGAAATCTAAAACTGCGGGAGATAACGAACATATGCCAAAACCAGTTGTTCATCTGATCTGTAATGCCCATCTTGATCCGGTCTGGCAGTGGCAGTGGGAAGAAGGATGTGCTGAGGCGTTTGCTACTTTCCGGAACGCCGTCCAATTATTGAACCAACATAAATCTCTCATTTTCAATCACAATGAGTCAATACTCTACCGCTGGATCATGAAATATGACCAGCATTTATTTAAGGAAATTCAGAGGCTGGTAAAGGCTGGTCGCTGGTGGATCAGCGGCGGTTGGTACCTGCAACCGGATGTTAATCTACCGGCCACAGAGTCACTGATCCGGCATATTACCGAAGGTCGTCGTTTTTTC
Organism: Caldithrix sp. RBG_13_44_9; assembly: GCA_001771055.1. GTDB lineage: Bacteria > Calditrichota > Calditrichia > RBG-13-44-9 > RBG-13-44-9 > RQOF01. Next base: position 22,612 of record MESS01000112.1, on the reverse strand, counting down.
AAGCAGTATTTTAATGCTATTCCGCAAGTGGCCTATAATTTTGATTCGTTTGGCCACAGTGGCGGATTGCCGCAAATTTTACTGCAGAGCGGATACAAGATGTATATTCATTTACGGCCGCAGCAATCAGATCTCACTTTA
>MESS01000112.1:21906-22449 GCA_001771055.1 Caldithrix sp. RBG_13_44_9 | reverse complement strand
AGGGAGTGGATGGTTCAGAGATCCTGGGTTACCGGATCGCGGTGGGGCTTTATCATACCGAATATGAAAATATTCAGCAGCGCTTACAGGAAGGTGTAGATCTAGCACTCAAGCTGCAGCGGGATGTACCGGTCTTCTGGGGGATCGGAAATCATGGCGGCGGGGCCAGTCGGGAGGATCTGAAACTGATCGATAAATTTTGTAAGACAGAAACAAGAGTAAGGATCATTCACAGCACACCTGACAGATTCTATCACGCTATTAAACATCTGGCTAAGAACACTCCGGGGGTCAGAGGAGATTTGCAACACATATTTACCGGATGTTATACTTCGCTATCACGTCTGAAACGCGGGGCACAAAAAAGCGCCGCTGCCCTGATCCAGGCTGAGAGTTTGCGTACTGCCAGCTGGTGGCTGTATGACCATGATTATCCTGAAACCGAACTAGATGAGGCCTGGCGTGATCATTTATTCAATGATTTTCACGATATTCTTCCGGGCAGTTGTATTGAGCCAGCCGAGAAAGATGCCCTACAGCTCT
>MESS01000112.1:21612-21840 GCA_001771055.1 Caldithrix sp. RBG_13_44_9 | reverse complement strand
AAATGGTTTCATCGTATTTACCGATTATTATTCTGAACAACCATCCTGCTCATACCCGGACGCCGGTGGAAGTGGAATGCATGATATCCCATCGTCCGAAATGGAGCGGGATATGGCATCTGGATCTTTATGATGAATCAGGGAAAAAAATAAGATGCCAGGAAGAGCAACCGGAAGCATTGCTGCCATTTAATGGCTGGAGAAGAAAATTGTGTTTCATGGCTCATC
>MESS01000112.1:18751-21501 GCA_001771055.1 Caldithrix sp. RBG_13_44_9 | reverse complement strand
TAGATCATATCCAGACCGGGGATATAAAAAATCTTCTAACAGGATCGCTACTGAAACCCCTGGTGATTGAGGACAAGGCCGATTCCTGGGGCACTGACCACTGGCGATACCGGAAAATTATCGGACATTTCAAGGTTGATCCTAAAAGCATTTTAACAATTGAAAAAGGTCCGGTTCGTACCATATATCAATCCATTCATTATTATAATCACAGTAAAGTTATTGTAAATACTTTAGCCTATTCTGAGTGGCCGGTGCTGGAATTCCGGATCAGAATTCACTGGCAGGAAGAACAAAAGCGCTTGAAGCTGTCAATTCCTACCATCTTCAAGAATAAAGAGCTTCTCTGCGAAATTCCCGGCGGGATCATCCATCGCCCGGCGGATGGGGATGAGCATGTTCATTCCCGCTGGTTCATGTTGAACGGTCCGGTGGGCAATAAAAAGGCGGGACTGGCTGTTATCAACAGTGGTCAGTGTGGGATCGATTATAAGAATGGGGAAGTACGATTGTCGGTATTACGAAGTGCCGCTTATTGTCATGAACAGGGTTTTCAATTGCAACCCTATCCAGCCAGAAAATATATGGATCAGGGGGTCCATGAGATCCGTCTATTTGTTCTGGTGGGAAAGTCACAGGATATTTTAAATTCAATTACCTCCCTGGCTGACTTCTGCAGTGCTCCCCCTGTGGTTTATGCCCATTTGCCGGTTGGCAGTTTTTCACACCATCATTCGACCAAGAAGCCATTCAGTCTGCTGGATATCCGACAAAAGAGTATCCGGCTGCTGGCCTGTAAGAGATCATGGGACGGAAGGTCATTAATTCTCCGACTTCAGGAAACCACCGGAAAAGCAGTGAAGGCTGATATCCTGCTTCATCAGCCTACCTGTAAAATCTCCCTTAAATTTCAACCACTGGGAATTAAAACAATCCGGATTGAAGTAAACGGAAAATGGCGTGAGGTAAATTTAATTTGGGAAAAATAAATCGTGAGATAAACAACTCTATTACTTTTTGAAACTTTTTCCAGACCTGGATATTGCAAAAAAAAACAGAAAGATACAGCCATGAAAAAGACTTCCCTGCTCAATGCACCTCTCTCTAAAATAATCGCCAGAATGGGACATGGGGATCATCTGGTAGTGGCGGACAGCGGTCTGCCTATTCCCTATGGAAAGGAATTAGTTGACCTGGCAGTAACTCCACAATTACCCAGACTGCTGGATGTTCTGAATGTCATTCTGACCGAATTAAAGGTTGAAACCGTTCTGGTAACCCATGAAATGGGACAAAAATCTCCCCAATTTTATTCTGATCTCCTGAAAAATCTGAAAAAGAATCTGCCGGGAGTTCCGGTTGAAAAAATAACTCACGCCCACCTGAAAGAAATCACTCAGGAAACTCATAATATTGCCTTTGTCAGAACCGGAGAGGCGACTCCTTTTGCAAATCTTATTTTAGTAGCCGGGGTGGTATTTTAAGCAGACAAACTCCCCGCTTTAAATATCTTGTTACCAGTTGAGGATTAAATAAGAGGAGGCGGTCCATGAATTTTATAAAAATATTGCTGATTCTTACCACTGGTATTCTGTTTTCCCGATCCTTTTCACAGAACCTACTGGAAATCCCTGATAACGATTGGCGGTTGTGGCCAGACACCACAGCTGCCTGGGAAAATGATGATATCTATTTACCCGATGACTATGAACTTGCCGACCTGCCGATTCATCCTCCTACTGGGGGTTGGACTTTTCTGAACAAGACTAACGGAATCGAGGTTACTCTTCCTGCTACTGTTGAACAGTATTTCTGGGGAAATTTCGGCTTTAGAACGTATGATAATGAATACTATTTTGAAGAGGAAGATCCTCAGGTAAAAAATGGAAATTACCGCGGGGTATCCTGGTGGTGGACCGAGGTGAATGTTCCTGAATCGTTCAAAGATAAGAAAGTGAACCTGCATATCCGGGGTGCCCGTCTACGGGCAGAAGTATATGTAAACCAGCAGTTGGTAGGTTATCACATTATTACTGAAACTTCATTTAGTTGTGAAATTAGTCAGGCAATAAGGCCCGGCGAAAAAAATCTATTAGCCATCCGGATCACCAATCCGGGGGGACAGATGGACTGGGTGGATACCAGGCTTCACCGCTGGGGAGAGAAGCAATTTCATATGGGGCATGGATTTGGCGGTTTGGACCGGGGATTATTTTTTTTAGCCCACGATCCCATTTATGTGGAAAATTTATGGGTCTTAAATACCCCGGAGATTTTTAAAATCAGGGTTCGGGGAGAAGTTCAAAATCGCACTGCCAATCAGGCTTCGGGAGAACTCCAGCTGGAGGTATGGGATTTAGAATCCCAGAAAAAACTCAAATCAACAAAAAGATCAGTCACCCTAACTTCTGATAAGGTATTTTATTTTGATGAAATGATCGATTGTCCATCTGCTAAAATTTGGGATTTAAATCAGCCTAAACTTTATCAACTCAAGGTGATCTTAAGCTCCAAACCAGCCAGCGGAAAAAAGAAATGGACTGATGTTCAAACAAAATCTTTTGGATTCCGTTGGTTCGAGGCAGATGGAGTAGGTAAAAATGCAGTATTATGTTTGAATGGGAAAAGGATTCGTCTGATTTCCGCTATTTCCTGGGGATTCTGGGGATTGAACGGATTGTGGCCTACGCCTGAGTTGGCGGAGAAGGAAGTATTGGCTGCCAAATCTTTCGGAATGAATTGCATTCAAT
>MESS01000112.1:18490-18694 GCA_001771055.1 Caldithrix sp. RBG_13_44_9 | reverse complement strand
TGCGTTACATGGAACCGGGCGGCGGTCAGAGTGCCCTGGGAGAGGTATTTTCACTTTATGCAGATTCTCCAGAGGATACGATTGATACCTCCGGCAGAGAAGGCGAGCCAAAAACTTTTGCTGAAAAATATATGGAAGAAAAAATCATCCGCATGATCCGGGATCATAGAAGCCATCCATCTTTGATCATCTACTGCATCCAAA
>MESS01000112.1:18355-18480 GCA_001771055.1 Caldithrix sp. RBG_13_44_9 | reverse complement strand
CATGTACCAAAATGACAGTACTTTCACTCATCATTCCGACAACCTGAAGGAGATTGTCACCTGGGGAGAGATGTTAGGTGCGGCAGTACCGGATAACCAGGTGCAAATGATCAAGACCATTCAAA
>MESS01000112.1:18183-18288 GCA_001771055.1 Caldithrix sp. RBG_13_44_9 | reverse complement strand
GGATAAATGGAATTTTCGAACAGCCTTTCCGACCGCCGAAGATCTCTTTTTGAGTATCGGGGATAAGTCCTACGATTTCTGGGGAAGGGTAATCGAGACGGCCCG
>MESS01000112.1:13147-18155 GCA_001771055.1 Caldithrix sp. RBG_13_44_9 | reverse complement strand
ATCAGCGGTTGGGAATCCACCGCCATGGAAAATCATTCCGGCCTGGTAGATAATCTGCGGGAATTCAAAGGCAATCCCGAGCTGTTGAAAAACCGCCTGGCACTACTGCGGCCGGTGATCAAACCAAAATCGCTGGTGATAGCCCAGGGTAATACGGACACTCTGGATCTATTTATAATAAATGAAACTGCTGGTGCTCACCCGAGGGAATTCCGACTCACTTTAATGGATCCTGCTGGAAACATAAATGATTTAGGTTCATTCCGGCCGGCTGCATGGGAAAAAGATCAATTCGTTTATCCACTGGCAGCAACCATAGTTACGCCCGCCCTTTCATTGGAAGGATTTTACACATTCAAACTTACCGCGATTGACCGGCCAGAACTAAACTGCCAGGAAAAAATTCTGGTCATTCAACCATATCCCAAGACTGAATTGACTGCGCAGGTCGGCGTGGTCACCCATGAGCCTCAATTTATTAATTTATTGAACGAGATGCCTGGTATCCAGGCAGAGGTTTATCATAAATATAAAAATTATGATTTGATCATCGCGTCCACCCGCCTGTTGCACGGCTGGCGATCGGAAGTCGATTCAACCACTGAAATTGCCAAAACCGACGACGATATTCTTTTTCATACCGAAAGCTGGGGTTACTGGCGAAATCTGGAATACGTTTTTACTAATCTGTCAAAAGGAAAAGCCAGGATCACCCTCCGGTTTGCCGAGGTTACTTTGAAGAATCCGGGAGATCGGATCATGAATGTTGCCATTAATGGTGACACGGTTTTAAAGGATTTCGATATCGTGGCTACGGTGGGAGGTCCGAACATCGCCATGGATACGGTTTTTACCGTTGATACCCCGGATGGTGCAGTAAAAATTACCGTACCAAAATTGACAGTCAATTATGCCAAATTCAGTGCTATCAAGATTGAAGCTGGTGACACGATTATTGCCATCAATTGCGGGGGAAAACCTTATCGCGATAAGAATGGTCTTTTGTGGGATGTCTATGGACAGGAAATAAATTTAGATGATGAGATTATTTCCCGGGTGAAAGCAGGAACGCCCCTCCTGATTTTACCGGACGGACAGGAAGCGGCGGAGGCGTATGGCAAAAAATTGGCAGAAGCGGGAGCTTTCAATTATCTGGGTCATGTAGGAAATGTCAGGGCTTCCTGGATGGGCGCCTGGTTTTTCGTAAGAGAACACCCGGTATTTGCAGGGATGCCGGTCAATCAGGCCATGCGCAGTTATTACCAGGTGCCGGTAAGCGGTTCAGATGGTCTGCTGCTGGATGGTGATAGAGTTGAAGTATTTGCAGGTTACGGTCGCGATCATGACCGCAATATCGGGGCAGCCAGTTTTACCGCCAGCATAGATCAAGGGAAAATTTTATGGCACAGCCTACCAGGAATGGTGAGTGGTCTATCAGAACCCGGAAGAGGAATGCAGCCAGTACTATTGAAACGGTTGTTGAAAAACTCAATAAATTTTTTAGTGGAGAAATAAACCAATATATCGAAATACCAGAGTATGACATTATTTTATCAAATGGTAACGGATTTAAAACAACAGCCTATCGAAAAATATTAAACCAAATAATACCCGTTCACTTTCAGCCGCATTTTCGTTGTTGGTCAGGAATAATGTTGAAATAAGCTGTTATAACTAACAACTCAGATTGGTGCTAATAGATGAGAAACATGCGAGAGTGGAAAGCACAGATCATGAATCAAACCAGCAGGATGGCGTTCCCTATCATGACTCATCCCGGAATTGAGATGCTGGGGATTACTGTCCGGCAGGCGGTTACCGACGGAGAAGTACAGGCCCGGGTAATCAGATTACTGGCAGAAAAATTTCCATTTGCTGCCAGCAGCATAATAATGGATCTGTCCGTAGAAGCTGAAGCTTTTGGTGCCGAGATAGAATTTCATGAACATGAAGTACCAACAATTGTTAATCGACTGGTACCTGATGATATGGCTATCGATCGCTTGACCTTACCCTCTCTGGACAAAGGCCGAATTCCCCAATATCTAAGAGCAGCCAAACTGGCCGTAAGAAACATTTCTGACAGACCGGTATTTGCAGGATGCATCGGGCCTTTCAGCCTGGCCGGAAGATTGTATGGACTGAGCGAGCTGATGATGGAAACTCTGTTGCAGCCAGATCGCATTCACCTTTTGCTGGAGAAGTGTTCATCATTCTTGCTGAATTATTGTAAACGGTATAAAGAGATCGGGGCTGCCGGTATTTTCATGGCTGAACCGGCAGCTGGAATGCTGTCCCCCGAAGCCTGTCAGAATTTTTCATCGAATTATATCCGAAGAGTTGTTGAGCATCTTCAGGATGATCATTTTCTGGTGATTCTGCACAACTGCGGAAATACCAATCCTCTGGTGGAAAGCATGCAATCAACCGGGGCCGGTGCGCTGCATTTCGGAAATAGCTGCGATATTGTCTCGGCTTTAAAGCGAATTGATCCTGACCGTCTGGTAATAGGAAATCTGGATCCGGTGGGAGTCTTCCGGATGGGATCTGCCAAAGAGGTTTATCAGGAAACAAAAACTCTATTACTGGCAACCCAGGTCTATAAGAATTACATCATATCCAGCGGCTGTGATATCCCGCCCGGAGTGCCAGGATCCAATATAGAAGCATTCCTGGAGGCGGTGAAAGATTTTAATAAGGGCAGATGAATCAATCAGTTTATTTAAATTTTACATTCAGATCCGCTAAAAGAATCGATTTTACATTGTTAAAAGTGCTTGCTCTGAACCATAATTAATGTAATCCCAGTGAAAGTCTCAATTATTCCAGCAAGGTTTGCAACGCTTTCATATTGATAGAGTTATCGAAAAATTTACCCATCCACCGTCCGCAGCGATTAGCATTCAGTGGAATCCCAATGACCGGGGTCTGATATCTGGCACATAATCGCATTCCATTCACCAGCTCCGGGATACAGGCAATTCCCAGTACAGCGGTCGACTGCTGTTCATGGTTCAGGTGTCTTAGCAACCGGCGCAGATCCACTTGCATCCAGATGTAAGGTCGGATATTAAATTTCTCCAACATTTCACTGCAATGTCTGATAAAACAACTTTTCGAACAGCGCCGGCATTGGTAATCCAGATCATCCGGCTGGGCTTTACAGGCTTTTCTGAGATCACGCAGGCAGTGAGGCAAGAAAGCTAATTTGCTCTTAGCTGATTTAAACTCTGCAGCATTTAAACGATTTACCAGTTCAATCTCAATCATATAAAGCAGATATTGCTGGCGGGAAGTTCGCAAGGTGCGATCGAACCGTTGAGTCAGAGAGAGTGATTTCAAATGACTTTCAACATCCGTTAAGTATGGAGATAGAATTTTTTCTAATTTCTGTAAATGAGATTTATGTTTTTCCCTGAATTGTTTCCACCGTCGAAATCCAAAGGCAGACTTCCCCGGATTTTTAATCTGACGAATTGATCTTAGTAGTTCTTCTGGCGGGGAATTATCCTGCAACCACTGATCAACTATGAATTTTACTTCTTGATAATAGATATCTGTGGTTTGATGTCCCGCAAACAGTGAAAAGGTTTTACCCTGCACTGGTTCTGGATCTGACACATTATCTTTATGTTTCTGGTTCATCCGCATTTCCTGCTCAATTTTATTTCTGACCAAACCAGACCCATAATCCATACATCATATGAATCAGGGTTAAAACTATCAGGATTATAATCAGTGACATGGAATGAAGCGGAGGTAAAAACAGAATCAAACCAAATGCAGTAATTCCGGTAATAATTTTGAGAATCGGACTGGTGAAGTGATGAGCAGGTTCATCCTCCGTTCTGTTTAAGGTAATTTCCAGCAACCCCATCATCAGCAAAGTTAATCCATAGGATGCCATGGTTAAAGTCTGAATATTCGGGGGAAGAGTTTCACCGGTCAATGAGATTAAATTGGTCAAACCGGCTCCAATGGCAGCGATTCCGATGGCCAGAGGCAGATGAAGATAGGACCATAAGATGCTGTAGAGGATTTGAGGTTTCGCCACCCGGCGGGCAATAAAATCAAAATAGATCCACCACAGGCTAAAACCCAGGATAACTCCCAACATGGCCGTAAATATTTTTTCGGAATCTATTGAATGAATATCCTGAATGCCATTCACTACTCCTGCTGCCGTTTCTCCTAATACAATGATCATCAATAATCCAAAACGTTCGGGCAGCTTGGAAGTACTGAAGCGCGGTAAACGACTCTGACCCTTTAAGGTAAACCAGGGAGTGATCAGATCAATGGAAAGAGCTATACCCCAAAGAATGAATCTCAGGGTAGGCGAAACAAAAATAGAGAGGATAAATAATACTATCGATAAGGTAAATCCGCTGACATAGATCTTCCCAACCGGTCTAAACTCGGGGACATGGAAGGAAGCACGTAACCAGAGAAAAGTAATTATAGTTCTGCCGGCAGCATAAGAGAGGGCGAAGCCGGTTGATCCTCCTTTAAAAGCATCATGAGCAAATACTGCCAGGCCTACCAGCGGAAACATTTTTATTAAAAACATTAAACGAGTTTCCAGACCAGAGGTCTCAAACCTCTCATTATAATAGGTGGAACCTATCCAAATCCACCACAAGGGTACGAACAATAAAATATATTCAGCCACCAGATGGAAACTAACATCACCCACCAATTCATGGGAAAGACGGGCAATGACCACTACAAAAAATAAATCATAGAATAACTCCAGCCATGACACCTTGCGATGTCGGGCTTCTTCTTCATCGATCCGTAATCGCGGAATTTGCCAAATCACTCGATCATTAGTCATATTGACATCACCTTGGTCAGTATCAAATAAGTTGTCACTCCTTTTCGGAAGCAGATTAGTATTAAGTCAGGCTGAATTATCCCTTATATTAAAGTGAAAATTTTAAAAGTTTATTACCAAATATCCAAAGGAAAAATCAAATCCTGACAAATTTTATTTGAGAGAAAACAT
>MESS01000112.1:9284-13137 GCA_001771055.1 Caldithrix sp. RBG_13_44_9 | reverse complement strand
TAAAAATATTTTCTTCAAAACTGAACCTGTTCTAAATTGTCGGATATATGAATCCAAGAATACGCTCAGCAGAATTACATGATCAATCTCAATTCAGACTGATCGATGAATTTGACCATGACGATATTTTTAAATTTCTGAGGGCTTATTATTATAAGAAACGCAGCTGGATAATATATCTTCACATTTCACTTTCCTTTTTCGCTTTGGGTTATTGGATATTCTTTGGGATTAAATCCGGATATCCCCTGAGTACCTGGCTATATATCTCAGGTTGGTCGGTTATAACAATGGCAGTCATCATTCTACCCATCCACGAAATTCTCCGACTAGGGATCTACAAGATCTTTGGAGCCAGACAAACCCGCTTTTACGTTTCCTTTAAAAATATCTATGCATTAGCTTTTACTTATGACTTCGTTTTTCGTCCGCGGGAGGTATACTTTGCTGCCATCATTCCGTTTCTAATTTTAAATATGGTTATTTTTACTGCTTCTGCAGCCTGGGATTCCACTCGCTTTTATTTTTTAGCTGTCTTCGGAATTAATATTGGTGCAAGCAGCAAAGACTTTGCAATATTGAATTACTATTGGATAAAGCGGAAGTTAAAACTTTACTTTTATAACAGTTCTGCCGGAAAAAGTTATATTTTTGAAAAGATTTCTGAACAGTGACTACCGCTTGAATTTTTCTCCAGCATGATATTGAGAGAAAGAGCAAGAAAATCAAATTTTGAGGAGAAATAGAAATGAAGGCAACCTATAAGTACCATCGCATCGGCATACCAACCCAAATTCCCCGGGAAGATGAAACTTATATCGCAAAATTCAAGATTTACACTTCCGGCTACGAAAGCAGTCCCTATGGAGTGGAATGGCTGCGATTTGAGCCGGACAGTCCCATGCCAGAACTTATCAAAAGAGTTCCCCATGTGGCGTTTGAGGTAACTGATTTGCAGGAAGCTTTAAAAGGAAAAAAATATTAATCAATCCAAACAGTCCAAGTAAGGGGGTTATGGTAGCGTTCATCGTTGACGATGGAGCTCCAATCGAATTCCTGAAAATCGATCACCATGCTGATTGAAAATAATATCCGACGATTAAAGACGACGCTATTGATATAGTTCCTTAAAATATTTACTGGCGGTGATCACCGCCTCCCGCATCATATCCTCTGCTTTGGCAGTATCGCGCAGTGACAGATGCATCAGGAGCTGTTGAATATTCAAGGATTCTGCGGCTTTCTCACATGCTTCCCAGCTGAGGATACTGCGAATTACCCGTTCAATCCCCTGTTCCTCGTTATCATAAGGACGCGGTTGCATGTCATGGCCTTTCCAACGGTTATAACCAGCCTGCCTGATTAAAGCGGCGATGGCGATATTCATTCCGTTTATCCGGGCTCCATTATCAATATCAAATTTACCCGGTCCCCCCAAAATGATCCCGTCATTGTACCCCTGGCTGTTGACATGCATGTGGACCAGCATCTGATGGTCGATCTCCTCAACCGTGTCATACACATGATCCAGGCCAATCATTTCACTATGACCAAATTCTTTATTCAATCCCTTTTTGTTCAGGGGAATACCATACTGGGTCTCCAATTTCTTCCAGAACAATAGAGCACTGGCTACGGTGGGCAGAAGCATTGCCGCATGGCCTTCATTGGGTTTGGGTTCGATGGCAATAAAGAATTCACCTCCTTTTTTCTGCTCATAATGACAGAAATCGGCGATCCCCTTTTTAAGATTATCATACATCAGTTGAATTCCCGGACTGGCCAGATCATAACCATAAGATCCGTTCCAGAGCACCATGGTGGGATGTTGAGCAGGCTCCGGATGCCAGGCTTTCTTCAGTGGCCCATATCCGATATCAATGGTTCTTTCTCCAAATTCACAGGCCTTTTTTCGCTCCGTTTCATCCAGCGAGGCAATTCCACCATAAGCAAAATGGATATGCGCACCGGGGGTCAACAGGGCCAGATAAATGCCGGCCTCCTTCAGGGCAGCCGCTAAGTCTACAGCATTTTTTTCATTCACTTCATTATCGTAATGAACTTCATATCCCAAAACAATATGCCTGGGTAAACGGGGAGTAATTTTTTCCTTGATCAGCCGGATCACACCACCGGTACCCAGTGATTTTTCATTCCAGGCTGGACGAATATTATCCGGGACAAAACCACCTTTACCGGCATGAAAAGTCCAGCGGCAAATACTGTGAAAAGATTTTTTCTGGCTCATGTTAAACCCCGAGTGATAGTTTATAGTTTATAGTTTATAGTTCATAGTTTGCAGTTTTGAATTCCAGTGGCGTAAATCTAATCAGACCTTATGAAATTCAATCAACTTAATTGAATTTGATTTTAATAACCGCTTTGCTGAGCCTCGGCATTTTTACTTGAAGGTATTTTTTAAACTGGATTACCTCATGAGTGGAAAGTGCAACTTTTTTGCCATTCACCATAATCAAAATCCGGTGCGGACGGTTTACTTTCATAAATCTAAGAACAAAAGAACGTTTGACGCGGGCAGTGATAAAAAATGTCACACTATCGGCATTCTCTTGAATCCTGAATTGAGTAATTCCTTCATCTTCATTAAAAACTAAGGAGAATTTTCCGGGATAAATCTGAAGGATAAGCGGATCTATCAACTGATCAGGGATTCGTTCGGTCTGTCTCATCATGGGTAGAATGGCACCACTGCGGATAAAGATCGGAAGTCTTCCCAAAGACACCTTCAGATCAAGGTTGAGGGGACCCTGATATTCTTTCAGAGTAAAAAAATCGATCCAGCGGCCAGACGGCAGATAAACTGTTCGGCGATGGTCTGGCCGGTAAACCGGAGCCACCAACAGCAACGGACCGAACAGGAATTGCAAGTCTTTATCATAGACATTTGAATCATCCGGAAAAGCCAGCGGCATGGCACGAATAACTGGCAATCCGCTTCGGATGGATTCACAGGCTGTACTGTAGAGATAAGGAAAAAATTGATAGCGCAGCCGGACATATTTTTTAAAGATGGACAATACCTTTTCTCCGAAGTACCACGGTTCACGTGGACTATCTCCATGCAGACGGCTGTGGGAGCAGAATAATCCGAACTGAGCCCAGCGAACATAAAGTTCCGCCGAAGGCATTCCCCGGTAACCACCAATATCATGACTCCAGAAGGGAATTCCTGACATCCCAAGCGACAATCCGCCGCGGATGGTGGCAGCCAGACTGTCCCAGTCGGCAGCGGGATCTCCTGACCAGCAAACCGGAAAACGCTGACTTCCGGCAAAACCGGAACGCGACCAAACCAGACCATACCCTTTTTCCTGCCTGATCACTTCATAGACGGCTTTATTATAAAGCAGGGGGTAGAGGTTATGCATGGTCTGGCCACTCTGTCCGTTACAGAATACCGCATCTTCGGGAATATCTTCTCCAAAATCAGTCTTAAATACATCCACTCCTTCACGCAGTACCGGCCGCATCAAATCCTGGAACCAACTGTAAGCAACAGAATTGGTCAGATCGATAATCGCCACCGGAGCATTCCAACCTTCCTGGACACCGGCGGTTCTGATGATGCCATCAGGACGGGGAGCAAGCGATAAGCCATAATCAATCACATAGATAGAACCATCCGGCCGTTTTACAAAATAATTAAGATTTTTTCCAGTCTCGAACAGCTCACTTTCAATCGAGATATATGGCTGCATCCATAAGCTTAGTTTCAGATTTTGCTGGTGGAGTTTATTGATGAAATGTTGATGCTCCGGAAATGCCTGTTTATCCCATTGAAAATCACAGTATTTTCTCCAGCGCATCCACCAGGTATCCAGATGAATCACAT
>MESS01000112.1:6476-9205 GCA_001771055.1 Caldithrix sp. RBG_13_44_9 | reverse complement strand
GAGCCATAAACCGAAAGACCATTTCGGAGGTAATGAAGCAGGCCCGGTGAGATCCACATATCGTTTAATAATTTCAGCCGGTGTTGTACCGAAAATAAAGTAAACATCCAGATGATCCAGCGGCACAGAAATGGTATACGATTGACTGGAAACCGTTCCCAGTTCCCACTCGATGCGGGCAGAAGAATTCACGAAAATACCGTATCCCCGGCTGCTTAACAGGAAAGGAATGTTTTTATGTGATCTCTCGCTGGTGGAACCCAGGGCATCTACATTCCAACTGATGATCTTTTGTCCTACCTTATCCAGTCGGGTAAATTTTTCTCCCAGCCCATACAGATGTTCATCGGGATACAGATGAAAAGAATGAACACAGGCGGTGATATCGTCGTGGTCTTTTATGAATCCCAATGGTAAATTAAAAAAGTTACCCAGACCATCCACATCGCCAGGATTTTCACCACAGATCTCCTGCCCATTTTTATCAAGAAATCGAATGGCCCACGGTTTTTTTTGAATCTCCAACTGCACCCGTGTGCCTTGAACCAATATTTTATCAGGCAATTCTTGTAGCTTGATAGAAATTTTAGAGTCGGCAGATATCTGGACGATGGGAGTAAGAAGTTCTATTTTCGATGATTGCGGATAAAAGGCATAATGCCAGACAGATTCAGAAACCAGCTCAAATACCAGTCGCACATTTTGACCTGAGATGGTTTTCGCAGTCAGTTGCAGCTGATTTTTTTTCAATTGCCACTGGATTAAATGTGTTACAAAATCAAATCCACCAACTATGGTACGGATTTTATTTTCCATATTTATTTGATCCTGAGCAGTTGATAGATCTGATCCAGATCTGTTTCCGGCCAGTTCTCATCAATCATCCCATTGGTAACATCGATGTTTATAAAAAGTCCGCAATTGGTTCTGGCAGCCTGCAAAATCTTTTGAACATAATCTTCCATGCTGCTGAAGGTTTTTTCACGATTAAACCCCACCCGGCAGGCCAGTACAATTTTACCTCCCAGTGTCTCCAATACTGCCTGATAAGGCACTTCACTGGCGCCAAATTCAATCCCGCGCAGATTAACTATTTTTTTCAAACCGGGGAGCTGATGAAACCAGTTGCCGCAGGAGTGCAGATAAATTCCACCGAACTCTTCCGAGAGTGCATTAAGATAGGGAAGATGAAATTCATCATGCATTTCGGAGGAAATCATTACCCAATCGTCATTTGAAATGGAAATTCCTTCACCATCCGGCAGCCACGGTTGAAACATGGTCGGGACGAATTCCACTCCGGCTTGTCGGACAATTCCCCGCTGGGCTTTAATGAAAGTGATCATGCAACCAGTTACTAAGCGCATTAAATGATGGACCTGTTCGGGATGAGAAAGCATCGCCATCATTAAATTATTATGACCCATGATCAAAGAAGCATTGTCCAGCGGACCCTGGATGTCCGTCAGCCGGATGGGTATGGTACCCTTTGTTTCGCTGATAAAAAACCGGGTATAATCTAAAATCCTGCCCAATTCTCCAGCAGTGATGGCGGGCGGTTCAAGATCGTATACCTGCTGTGGATTATTACTTAAGAAAGGTTTGACAGCCGGAAAATCATTTTCCCACCATATCACTTCGGCACCAAAAGCTGAAGCAATAGCGACCACTCCCAGTGACGGGCACAAACTGGGTATATAATCACCTGGAAGATCCAGCATACTGACAATTTCCTGCAGCTGAGCATCAAGGTACTTTTTTTGATCTAATAACCGGTGTTTGACGGTCTCTTTTCCCCCGGTTGAAAAGAGTGCACTCTGCACCGGTTCACTACCTTTAACTTTCGGACCGACATAACCGATCATGAACCCCGGCCGCTCAGAATTTTCAAGCTGCCACATCCGGCGGAGAAATTCTTTACTCTTCTGAATATCTGGTACAATCATCTCGGTGGTTTAAAGAATTTAAATGATAATTAAGCATCAATCATAGCGGCCGTAACGCTCGGCGGCATCCATCATGGCATTAATATTAACCAGTGGTGTTCCCGGTGGGATGTTATTTCCATCCTGCAAAATGAATCCTTTGAAAGGTGCTAATTTCTCAATCACTTTCCGGCAGGCGGTCATTACTTGCTGAGGAGTGCCGGAGTGTATCAGCATGGGATCCACATTGCCAACCAGTACAACTTTGCCACCCATGATCGAAGCGATATAATCCAGGTCCACCTGATATCCGAAACCCTGTAGTTCATGAATCTGTAAATCTTGCAAAAATATTTTTAATAAATGGTCTGACTTACCGCACATATGCAGGCTTAGATAGCCATCAAAGTTATACCGTAATTTTTTTTCGAACGGCAAGACCAGGTCTCGATACACTTCCTCCGATAGCGAAACTGCCAGATCATCGGTCCAGGCGAAGTCCTTCGGTAAAGGCAGTTTTTCTTCCTGCCAGCAAAAATCCAGATACTCAATCAATTTATCAGTGACAATTCGCATCAGTTCGCGGACAAACTCCGGACGTTCGTACACTGCGGTAAATATTTCGGTAACGCCCATCAAATCACCAGCAACGCCGAATGGTCCGTCAGCGGTATGGGTCAAATTAGGATTGGCAGCAGGATAGAAAATTTCTCCTCCCTGAAATCTCACTGGATATTTTTCGGCCATCTCCATCATTCTCCGGCGATAGTCAAGCTGTCGCAGATTGATCCCGGAATGAATAAA
>MESS01000112.1:4486-6398 GCA_001771055.1 Caldithrix sp. RBG_13_44_9 | reverse complement strand
AAAAATAATTTCACATCCCAGACTGCCTGACTCGAAAGTATTTTGAAAATCGGTCCAGGCACCCACCCAGGCGCCAGTGATGGAGTAGGCATCGGTCTTAATATTTTCCATCAGCCATTTCTGGGCCAGGATCTGAGTGCGCAGCATGATTTCGGGATCATTATAATAATCCCGGAATTTGACACCAACCTGCGGTACCAGAAAGCGATGGGCAATGGCCGGAACAACCGGCAGCCGGTCGGGTGTGGCAAATTTTTTGGTTTTTGTCAAACGTATCCGGCGGCGCTCGATTTCTTCCTGGGGAACTGCAATTTCAATTACCTTGCCCATGGTTTTAACTCGAGACTCCCAATTATCATTACTCTCATGACTTATATTTTGTATTTTGTATTTTGTATTTTGTATTTTGTTTTTCGTATAACCGTTTTTTTTACTTACCATCAATCAATATGTACACTTCCGGGCTTCGTCGGCAAAGGCCCGGATGAGTTCAAGGTCAGCATCGAAAAAATGATCGGAGGGACAAAGGATATACCCACCCCCCTCACCGGCTGCCTGGAAGCAACGTTGGACCTCCGCCCTGGTTTGCTCCGGGGTGCAGTCTTTGAAAAAATGAAATTGATCAAATCCTCCGATCATGCAAACCTGCTGACCGATACGTTCTTTAGCCTTCTGGAGATCAGTATCCCCACCCATCTCCGGTGGAGTAAATGTTTCCATAGCATCGGGATTCATCGAAGCGATCTGTTCTAGAAAAGGCATCATTCCACCGCAGGTGTGATATACCACTTTTTGATTCATTTCATGGGCCAGGTCAATCAAGGGCGTATCGTAAGGAAGAACAAATTCCTCTAAGATCTGAGGGGAGATGATGGTAGAGGAAGCATCGCCTCCGCCATGTTCGATAAGATCAAAATCTGCACCTTTCATCGATCGTAAATACTTTTGTTTTCTTTGCTGTAAGATCTGCAGAAAGGAATGCACCCATTGCGAATCAGTAAAAGTCTCCATGATCAGGTTTTCGACCCCAAACAACACCGCTGCATCCTGCCAGCATCCCGCTTGTCCATAAACATCAAAACCGGGAATGAAACCGCGAATCATCCCTCGTTGAGCAAAATTTCTGGCTTCCAAATTTACCCGCTCCACATCACACAGAGGTGCAGGAGCAAATTGAGAGATAAGTTCTATATCCGATTTTTCTTTCACCAAGCGTTCCGAGACCCAACTGGTATACTCATTACTTTGCAGCACCATGGAAAGTGTTTTCCTTGGAGTTACAAAATCATAATGGACAGTTTTATACTCCTGGCCGGATATTTCTTCTGTTCTAATTTGCCAGTTCTGCGAACACAATCGGGGTGGTTCTAAAAATCCCAGTTCGGTATGAGTGGGATCAAAATAGTCGCCACAGGTCAAATCCGGTTTTATCGCCACCACCCAATTGATGGGATCGAGTCCGAAAAAATCAAAAAATTCCTGGTAACTGATATTATTCATACAGTGTTTGAGGAAATAGGGCATGACGTGATGGGTCGTTACCGGCAAACGATCCGGTTTCTGACGACTGAGTACCGCCAAAAATCTTTCTTTTGAGGTCATCATGGTTTAATTCAAATTAAGAGATAGATTCATTCATACTTAGGGATACGGGCTATATGAGGATCACTCCAGACATCAGTTTCATCCATACTCTTTGAAGAAAATTCAGATAGAATGGCTCCTTTATCCCCTGCCTGGAACCAGTGCAAGGAATTCGGGGGCAGAGTATATTGATCTCCCGGTCGAAGGATGATTTCTTTCCAGATATTCAGGAATTTTTTATACTTTTCCGGAACATTAGCTTTGGGATTGGGTGTAGGTTCTCCCTGAATATATAAATACGCTTCACCCCAGCGGCAACGAAAGGTCT
>MESS01000112.1:4330-4457 GCA_001771055.1 Caldithrix sp. RBG_13_44_9 | reverse complement strand
TTTGCCTTTTCAGCCTTCATTTATAAATCCTCCAAATCAGATAATAAAAAATATTTTTTGCGTGTTGCCAGTACTGCTGCTGAATACAAAATAAAAATCAGTCGGTAGACTGATCCGCCCACTGGCG
>MESS01000112.1:3725-4185 GCA_001771055.1 Caldithrix sp. RBG_13_44_9 | reverse complement strand
TCCGATTTTTTCGACCGTCTCACCAATTCCAATAATTCCACTCACTGATTTTATGGGAACCATCAGTGCGCTGTCGGTAAGGGAAATGCGGCAAAAATTCTGCGGCAGCAGGGAAAATAATTTAAATTGTTCCCGGACATTCCAGCCGCAATATCCGGGACTGAAGCGGTTGGTCATCTTCAGTGATATTGGTATTAGTTTTTCCTGTATTTTGATTTCCAGCCAATCGATTGCCGCCTCCACAATTTCGGAACCCATCATATCCGCTATATATCCCTCCGGAAAATCACCCTGATCAAATAACTGTTTTGACCAGATGTCAAAAGCAGCTCCGGCGGTACCGGCGAAGACCGCCACGGTTTGGCTGTTATGCAGCTGATTGGTGATAATCTTTCCGGATAGAAATTTAACCTTCCCGCAAATCAATACCGTTTGCTGCCAACGGAATTGATCAGGCGGC
>MESS01000112.1:1094-3679 GCA_001771055.1 Caldithrix sp. RBG_13_44_9 | reverse complement strand
GCCACATTTTCTTAATCTTTTCTTGATAAAATACCGGCGTATTACCCAACTCATAGCCCAGGACTTTTTCCAGTTCACCGGCCGAGATGGCGATTTCTTCTAATTTCACCTGATATTCATACGCTTCTCCAAAATTGCTTTTAGGAAGTTGCGCTGATTTTTCCTTCATAGAAGTTAGGGTTTTCATTAAACTTATATCTTATTATGTTAAGAACGTTGGCTGAGATAGTCCGGAAGAAGATGCGGTGAGGGGAAATAGGCATCTGCTCCAATTCTTTGACGAAAATTATCAGTCACCGGCGCCCCTCCGATCACTACAATTGTGGTGGGCGATTTTGTCTTGATCTCTTTTACTGTTTTTTCCATATTGACCATCGTAGTAGTCAATAGCGCACTTAAACCTACACTGGCCTGGGGATTTTGTTGAAGAGAAGACATGAATTTTTCAGTAGGGACATTCGTTCCCAGATCAATCACCTTCCAGCCTGCTCCTTCCATGATCATTTTGACAATATTCTTGCCAATATCATGCAGGTCTCCGGCTACGGTGCCAATGATAAGTGTCCCCTTTTGCACTCCCACGCCTGATTCAAAGAAGGGGCGCAGGATAGCCGTGGCAGCGTTCATGGCCTTAGCAGCGATCATCAGGTCGGGAATAAAAGCCTGACCACACCCAAAACGTTCCCCAACATTTTTCATTCCCACCATGAGAGACTTGAGCAAAATATCATGCGGAGAAAGGCCGGCAGCTAATGCCTGATTGGTCAATTCCACTGCGCCATCCTGACCTTTCATATCCGGTGGATAAGGAGAATTTTTATCGACCTTTCCTCTTTCAATACAATTCTGCAGTTGCTGATAGAGGTTGTTATTCATTTTTATTTTCCTATCTAATTTATTGAATTCATCCTGCTAATTTTTTTTAACTGGACATTTGATTTAAAATTTTAAACGGATCCACATTTCCGATTGGATTGCGCAAGCGGGTACTCATCTCACTGTATGCCTGCTTCAATGAATGATAACTCCTATTACTATCCGGGTGCTTCCGCCTTTTTTCATCAAATTTGACAAATTTATCCACCAGGATCGGTAAAGAATAATCCGGCTGGGATTTTTTATAGAATACCCAGGCAGCATGAAGGGCCGCACCTAAAGCCGCGCCCTCCCCTTCCACTGGAACGGTTTCGGCTTCAAACACATCCGCAATGGTTTGACACCAGGCATCGGATTTACTTAAACCGCCGGTGAGCCGGATCTCTCTGGGCTTGACTGGCATTCTTTTAAAACCATCAAACAAATTTAAAATATGACCTTCCAGTACCGCCCGGCAAAGGACAGGTCTGGTAAAATCGCTGAGAGCGAAGCCCAGATAGACCGGGAGTGCATTGGGAAGATCCGGGGTTCGTTCCCCGATAAACCAGGGATACATAATTCTCCCCTGATTTCCAGGTGGAGTGGTCTTTATGATTTCCGCGAACTCCTCATGCGAAATTTGAAATAAACTCAGGAGCTGGTTATACCCATTAGCCAGGTTGGAAACGCATAACAGTGGCAAATATTTTCCGGTGCTGTCGCAGAATGAAGCTATTTCCCCGGCCGGATCCACATATGGTTCTTCAAAAATTGTGTAGGCAGTGCCGCTGGTGCCCAGGCTGATGGTTACGATACCCGGACTGATATTTCCGGTGCCTATGGCTCCGTACATGTTATCACCGCTGCCGGCATCAATCCGGCACTCCTCCGAAAAACCGTAAGCTTTGACCAGTTTATTTGATATTTTTCCAATCATCACATCGGAAGGTTTGACCGGGGGCAATTTTTTAATTAAATCCGGTGAGATCGTTCGACAAACCTTGTTCGACCACTTCGTTGAACCAGGAAAACTGAGCGCCATTCCCGATACATCACCCGGTTCCATGACTTTCACGCCACCGGTTAAGAAATAATTGATATAATTATGAACCAGGAAAAAAGTTGAGCTGTGTTTGGCAGCCTCCGGCTCATGTCGGTAAAGATGATAAATTTTCCCGGCAGTATAACCGGGACGCTGGGTATTCCCCACCTCCTGGATCATTGCCTCCGGCCCGCCTAATGCCACGGTCAGGAGTTGACATTCCTCAACAGTAGTAGTGTCATTCCATAATTTGCTGACCGGGCGGGAGAGGTTGCCCTCAGAATCCAGGCAAACCAGGCCATGTTGCTGGCCGGAGACTGAAATTGCCCTGACTTGCTGAAATGGAAATTTCTTCTGCAGCATTTTCCTGAATATCATGTGAAGGGCATCAATCCACATTCCGGGGTCTGCTTCTGACAGGTCTTTGCGGGAGGTTTGGATCACTCCATTGCTGGTATGATATTCCGGCAAATCCTGATCATAATTCACCGCATCGACAAAAACTACCTCGCTGGAAGTGGTATCGATGACAACAATTTTACAGCTTTGAGTGGAGGAGTCAATTCCCAGAAAAAAGTGAGGCACAACCATTTTCTCTTCATTCATTTTGTGACAAACTAAAGTTCTGACATTAAAAATCAAGTATTATTTTACTTTTCCTTTTCCAAAAACAAATCAGTATCTTTCC
>MESS01000112.1:230-1075 GCA_001771055.1 Caldithrix sp. RBG_13_44_9 | reverse complement strand
GGGTATTCCATTCTTGCTCCAACCGGTCACGTTCTAAGGGTTGAATCCCGCTGCGATAGAACTGCATTTTGCCGCCGAGAATGGCCAGGTAGGCAGCTGCCATCTGGGTCATATTGCTGGCTTTCCCTCCCGGAACGATCACCGCATGTTTGGCTCTCATACAAATTACTCCAAACAACCACAATTAAATGTTAAATAAATTCAATAACTTATGAAAATTCGCTTTTATTTGATACCTGTTATTTTTGTGTTATTTTTACGAATTTTTGTAACGTTTCTGTCACTCGGATGTTTATATTTGAACATAGACAATTCATATTTAGGATATAATATTATGAGCAAAAATAATTTAATGCCAACTATTTTTAAACTCCTTAAAAATACCAATTTTAAGAAACGAATTAGAATTTGCTTTCGAGAATTAGATGACGGAGTTTATAGTATTTACCTGGATACAAAGTATCATGGCAGAAGAGAAAGACAGTCTTTAAAATTATATATAATCGGTCGAAATGATACAAAGAAATCAGATATGGAGAATATTCAACTTGCCATCGCCATAAGAGATAAAAAGGAGTTAAAACTCAAAGAAAAGGCGACCGGTTTTCACTTAAGTAACTCTGAAGAGAAAGAAAATTTTTTAGAATATTTTCGGGAACTTGCTCATAAAAAAGGTACAAACCCTCCATGGCTTAATACATATAAACATCTTAATGACTTTACAAATGGTAGGATCGAATTTAGAGAAATCAATGAAAAGTTTTGTCAATCTTTCCTAGAATATATTCTATCAAAAGTATCCCGCAATACCGCTTTATCCTATTTGTCCCGATTCAAGTCTGCCT
>MESS01000112.1:0-139 GCA_001771055.1 Caldithrix sp. RBG_13_44_9 | reverse complement strand
ACAAGAAGAATTAATAATCTTAAAGGATACACCGATTTCTGATCAAGAAATTAAAAACGCTTTTCTGTTTTCATGTTTTTCTGGATTGCGACTGAGTGACATTGAAAAGCTTCAATTCGAACAGATTCAAGAAGGATAT
>MESS01000111.1:9813-10067 GCA_001771055.1 Caldithrix sp. RBG_13_44_9 | reverse complement strand
TGGTATTTTTCTGCCATGATCCAGATGGGTTCCAGTGCTTGCAGGGCATTTTCTAATACCAGCGGTTTCAATCGAAACCGCCGATGATCATCATCGCTGAAAGTGGTTTGAGCGGTGAATTTTCCAGTGAGGAGTCCAAACTGCAGAGGCATGCGGGCAATCACTCCCATCTCTTTCCTGCCAGCTTCAGTAATAATTTTCATTGCCCGCTGGTTGAGAATATTAAATACCAGCTGCAGGCCGTGCCCTAAATT
>MESS01000111.1:9032-9725 GCA_001771055.1 Caldithrix sp. RBG_13_44_9 | reverse complement strand
ATTTCCATAGCCTCCAGGCACTCTCCGCTCTGGAGGTGTACTACTTTGGCGGAATGCAGCTGATAATAATCGATGCAATCCCGTTTCAATCTTTGCAGACTGTGTTCACAGGCGTTAAGGATATGTTTCCGGGAATAGTCAAAAAAAATGTTCTGATCATTAACCAGACGATGGCCGACTTTAGTAGCAATGACGATTTTCGGATTGTTTCCAATGACCATACCAATAAGTTCCTCAGAATGACCCAATCCGTAAAAGTCGGCGGTATCAATGAAATTTATTCCCTGTTGGACTGCCTTGCACAGTGCCTTCTTCGATACTTTATCGTCGGTTGCTCCCCAACCCAGGGGGATCTTTCCGGCCATTGCCGGACCGCCAATCGCCCAGGCCCCAAAACCTATTTCACTGACTTCTAAAACGGTTTTTCCGAATTTTCGTTTTTGCATATTACATCATTCTGCCGATCAATAACTCTTAATCATACAGAAGATATTTCTCTCTCAGCATTTTAAATTCATCCAGTTTGGTCTGCCAGCTGTTTATCAGGCTATCCAGATTATCTCCACTTTCAATTGCCAACCGGATCTGATCACTACCGCATAGCAGATCAAAATGCCGCGTTCGCCAGGAAAAACGATCGGGATATAAATCATGAATGGTTTTGATAATAAAAATTCCTGACCGGTAGGGAAT
>MESS01000111.1:8657-8979 GCA_001771055.1 Caldithrix sp. RBG_13_44_9 | reverse complement strand
GGTACTTGGGATTCTCTGCCATTCTGGGAATTGCAACCGGGGTAAAAAGAGTATCGCTAAATTGGATTCCTTTCAAATTCAACTGATTAAGCTGCTGGCTCAATCGGCCAGTCTCGATCCAGGGAGCTCCAAATATAAGAAAGGGCAGGAGGGTTCCCCGGCCTTCTGAGATATTGGATCCTTCCAGCAGACAGCTGCCGGGATAAGCAGTGACGCTTAATAAAGTTGGCAGATTGGGAGATGGTTTGATAAAATTTAATCCAGTCTGATCATACCACATTTTCCTGTTCCAGTTTTTCAAAGGAATAACTGTTAAACCAGC
>MESS01000111.1:6228-8580 GCA_001771055.1 Caldithrix sp. RBG_13_44_9 | reverse complement strand
GAATGGGATACATCCCCACAAAACTGGCAAAATCTGTTTCCAGAATATTTCCTTCCACCTCCTGTCCGTTTATTGGATTAGGCCGGTCCAATACCACAAATGGAATTCCCCGCTCAGCAGCTGCTTCCATCGCCAGCGTCATGGTATAAATATAGGTAAAATAACGGGCACCGACATCCTGGATATCGAACACCAGCAGGTCTACTCCGGTCAACATTTCCGGAGTGGGTTTTCGGGTGGCTCCGTATAAACTGTAGACCGGAATATTCAGGCTGGAATCCATGACTGAATGTACCGGTGCACCCGCTTCAGCCTGGCTTTTAAATCCATGTTCTGGTCCAAACAATGCAGCCAGATGTACATCTTTGATGGACTGGAAAATATCAGTAATAAAGCGTCCCTGGGAATTATAAGCAGTGTTGTTAGCGATGATACCGATGTGTTTTCCCTTGAATAGCTGTGAATAATTATTTACCTGGTCCAATCCTACCAGGATAGGTCCTTTTACTAAATCTGTTGAGTCACAGACGATCAATATTGATAATAAAAAACACAATAAGAAGATCAATAAAAAAGTACTGTAAGAAAATAATTTCATGGACGACTAGATTTTAATAAAGATCTGTTTTTTATAAAGAATTACCATCATACCCAGCCAGAACAGGATGTTTACCACCGCGAAAGCCAGCGAGGCATTTACCGGACTTAACCAGCTTTCGAAAATCTGCTGATCGATCCAGGTCTTCAATGAGATCTGGCTGCCATCTGCCGCATCTAATTTTATGAGAAACATGATCTTTGCCAGTAAGCCTGACAAGACAAATACTATGATCGCATTCATCCCGTAGATGACGGCTGGTAAGGACCATTTTTGCCAGCCTTTCACATCGATCAGCCAGTAGCAGAATCCCAGAAATTGCAGGGCTGCTCCGGAGGTAAAAACCACATAGGAACTGGTCCACAATCCTTTATTAATTGGAAATACAATTCCCCAGAATAATCCAACCACAATCGCCATCCAGCCGATTACAAACATCCAGCAAGCAATTTCCATTCGCTCCTTACCCGAATTCAACAAATGACCGCTCAGAACTCCGCTGAGCGCAGTAGCGATAGCAGGAATAGTGCTTAAAAGTCCCTCCGGATCCCAGGTCTCGCGCCACATATGTCCATGTAAAAGCGAATTGTCTATAAAAGCAGCTAAATTACCTTCAACGCTTAAATCGCCGGCACCATATCCGGGTACCGGAATTAATTTCATCAATCCCCAATACAAAATAAGCAGACCGGCAGTAATCCAGGCCTGGGCCTTGATCCTGGTATTCAGGGTGATGACGGAGGTGAAAAAATAGACCAGGGCGATCCGCTGTAAAACTCCCGGAATGCGTATTTTTGACAGGTTGAAATAGGGGAATCCCGCCAGAAACAATCCCAGCGCGAACAGGATCAAAGTACGGCGCAGGATCTTCAGGTAAACGTATTTTTTATCATGGGAAGATAACTGTTTTTGAAAGGAAAGGGTGATGGCTACTCCCACAATGAACAGGAAAAACGGAAAGATCAGGTCAGTCGGTGTCCAGCCATGCCATTCGGCATGTAACAGGGGAGGATACACATTGCTCCAGCTTCCAGGATTATTGACCAGGATCATACCGGCAATGGTGATTCCCCGGAAAGCATCCAGCGATACCAATCGTTTATTCATCGTTTCCACTCCCTTTCTAGAAAAAAAAGATTTAATGCTGATTACTTGAGAACTCCGATATTTATCATTTCACTGAAAACTGGTGACGGTATTCGCGCGGGTTGAGCTGATGCCGTTCATGGAATCGGCGGTTAAAATTCGAAAGGTTGTTGAATCCCACTTCATAACTGATCTGGGCAATATTCAAATCGCTCTCGATAAGCAATTTGCAAGCCCAGCCTATCCGAATGGCGTTCACGTAGCTGATAAAGGTTTTTCCGGTTGATTTCTTGAAAAAACGACTGAAGGCAGTGACACTCATGTTAATAATCTGGGCAGCGTCCTTCAAGCGCAATTCATTCTTAAAATTCTCATTGATATAGGTGCACACCCGGTCTATCCGGCTTTGATCACTCGGCTGTAAACGCCGGGTAAATTCGATACTGGAGAGGATTTCCTTCTCCTCTTTTTTTGCCCGGCCTAAACGGTCGAGAATAAAAATCAGGGATAATAATCGCTCCAGGCCTTCCTGAGTTTCCATATCTTTTATCTTTTGCGCCACTGCTTCCCGGGTCTTTCCAAAAAATTGGATCCCATGAACAGATTGACTGAACAACTGCTCTACGGTGTACAATTCTGGCACTTCCGGGATTTTTAAACCGGCAAAA
>MESS01000111.1:2884-6183 GCA_001771055.1 Caldithrix sp. RBG_13_44_9 | reverse complement strand
CCCATCACTCCGTTGGTTGAATACCAGGTATGAGGAAGGTAAGGTCCTATGAAAAACAGATCACCTTCATTATAATAAGAAATACTGTCACCGATAAAGCGTTTACCTTTGCTGCCGTGCATCAGCATGATTTCATATTCGGGATGGCAATGCCAGTTAAATATCAGAGAATCGAGAGCGATTTTTTTGTATTTAAAGGAGGCTTGTGGAGGTTTGGTTAATTTGACGTTAACCGGTTTCATAAGGTGATCTTACATGTACTTTATTACTGTACTATTTATAAAAAACCTCTGTCAAATGTTAATATAGTATAAAATCTTGTTAAAATAAATGTAGAAAATAAATCAAATGATCAGTAATTTCAAAAAAAGATGAGAACTTATACCGTATAATATTTTCTACAATTTTTAGTGATCCGGAGAACAATATGTTCTATTTAGGAGTAGATGGCGGTGGGACAAAAACTACCGCTATCCTCAGCGACCTGCAGGGTGAGATCATACGAACTGCCCGTTTGGGTCCCGGAAATATTGCGGTATTGGACCGTGGATCGGTGGCGCAGTTAATCAGAAATATCATCTTTGAACTGTTGGAAAGTGAAAGTGTGGATCAGATTGCCTGGGCGGCATTTGCCTTTGCCGGCGCCGGCCGGCCGGAAGAAAAAAAGACCGCCCATGAACTCATCCGGGCGCTGGGTGTCCGCAATTTTTCGGTAATGACCGATGCAGAAGTACTGTATTATGCTATTTTCGGCGAAGATCCGGGCATTTTGATTTCGGCGGGTACCGGCTCCATTTGCCTGGTAAAAACTCCCGACCAGAAATATCAGCAAATCGGCGGCTGGGGATACCTGTTGGGGGATGAAGGCAGCGGTTTTGATATCGGGCGTAAAGCCATCAAGACTGCCCTGGAAGAAGTAACTGTGAAACACAACTTTTCTAACTTCACCAGCAAGTTATTGTCTTTTTATGGTTTAGAACATCCTGAAAATCTGATTTCTATTATTTATTCCTCGGTCAATCCTCCCAGATTGATCGCCTCCTGCGCCAAAATGGTTTGTCAGCTGGCCGAAATGGGAGAACCTCTGGCTCTCGGAATTGTTGACCAGGCAGCCGCTTCCCTGGTAAACTATACCGAGCAGGCTGTCAATTACTTCGGAAAAAGCAGTAAAACTCCCTATAAAATTGCCTTAGCGGGTGGAATTTTAGAGGAAAATTCTATTGTCAATCATCATTTTCGACGAAAAATCAAGGAAAAACGGCTCGATGTTATTTATAAAAAGCAGGAATTGGAACCCGCAGCGGCCGGTGTGTTATACGCCATAAACCAATCTCAACCATCTGCATCTTCCCGGATCAGAGACAAATTGAAAACGATAAGATTTTAATCTTAAATGTTATCTATTTATAACTGAAGTAGGTTATTAGTACACTGAGTATTACCAACCAAAAGCGTTAGAGTAGATCATGAGAAAAGCAGAAAACTTTTGCAATCAATTGAAAATATTTGTGGTGAGTATATTAATACTCATCATCCTGGGTTGTGCCGGGGTGAAAAAAGAAGCACCTTCAGATTGGGTTGAACCACTTCTAAAATCAATGACCATCGAACAAAAAATAGGACAGATGATGGTCGTTGCCTATACTCCCAGATTTTATCATGACGAAAATCCTGAGTTTGGACGACTCCTGAATTATGTTAAAAATTATGGCATCGGTGGAGTGATGATTTATCAGGGAGAACCTTATGCCGTTGCCCGGACCATCAATAAGCTGCAAGAGTCTGCTGAAACTCCGCTGTGGGTGATGGCAGATATCGAATGGGGTATCAGCATGCGGGTTCAGGAAGGAACTACCTTTTTACCCGGAATGGCAATCGGTGCAACCGGATCGGAAGAATATGCTTATCAGATGGCAAAAATAACCGCCCGCGAAGCACAGGCCATGGGAATTCATGTCGCTTTTGCTCCGGTTTTGGATGTCAATAATAATCCGGAAAATATCATCATCAATACCCGCTCTTTTGGAGAAGATCCACAACTGGTAGCGAGACTGGGAAGTGCGTATATCAGAGGAATGCAGGAGAATGGAATCTATGCCACTGCCAAACATTATCCGGGGCATGGGGATACCAATGTCGATTCTCATCTGGGTTTACCTGTCATCTCCGCCTCTCCGGATAGAATCCGTGAAGTGGAATTGGTTCCATTCAAAGCAGCCGTGGATGCCGGGGTAAAATTTGTGATGGTGTCCCATATTACCTACAATGGTTTTCCTCAAATGGAAGGACGGCCCGCTTCTTTGGATCCCTACTTCGTGGGAGAGGTGCTCCAAAAACAGTTTGGTTTCCAGGGCCTGGTAATTACCGATGCCATGGATATGGGAGGTGTGGTAAATAATTACTGGTCCGGTGTCGCTGCAGTCAGGGCAATCAATTCCGGGATTGATATGATCCTGATGACCCCCAATTTTGAAACCACTTTTCGTTTTATTGTACAGGCGGTGAAAGAGGGGAGGATCCCCATTGGACGTATTGATGCCACTGTAAGAAAAATTCTCCAGGCGAAATTTCAGCAGGGACTTAACCAAAAACCGAAAGTGGATTTAAATGAATTAGAAGCGGTCATGGCCGCTCCGGATCATCTGGCTAAAGCAGAAGAGATGGCCAATGCTGCGATGACTTTGATCAGGGATCAACAACAGATATTTCCATTACCTGCTGATAAAATCGATAGCCTGCTGGTTTTGACGATCACCGACGGTGAATACGGCTTACTCTATGAAAATCGATTCCTGAATGAAGTCAAAAAAAGAATTCCCTTTGTCATGAACTGCATGATCGATAAACGATCCTGCCAGGCCGACATAACCACAGCCTTGCAGATGTGTGACTCATCACAGGCGGTGATCATGGGGCTTTTCGTCCGCTGGGGCAGTCACAAAGGATCGGTAACCCTTCCCGATTCTACCGTAGCATTGCTGAAAAATGTTTTTCAGATTGCTAAACCTCTGGCGGTTATTAGTTTCGGATCTCCCTACCTTCTTCAACAGATCCCCGAGGTTCCATCTTACCTGTGCACATATGACACCAGCCCGCTGGCCATAAGGGCTGCTATCCGGGCGGTATTCGGAGAGATCCCGGTCCAGGCACGTTTACCGGTTTCCATTCCTGACTATTATCAAGTGGGTGATGGATTAGAGCGGGAAGTTTATCCGATGGAACTGAAAACGGACCTGCAGGATGATTTTTTGCAGAAAGCTTATGCTGTCCTGGAGGAGGGTATCGCTGATTCCATCTTC
>MESS01000111.1:0-2863 GCA_001771055.1 Caldithrix sp. RBG_13_44_9 | reverse complement strand
GTCGAAGATAAAAAATTGATTGCCAATCGTGGCTTTGGACGGCAGATGTATGATCCGTCTTCACCTGCCATCACCCCGGAAACCATCTACGATCTTGCCTCGGTTACCAAAATAGCTGCAGCCACTCTGGTGGCCATGAAGTTATTTGAGCAGAAATTGATCAGACTGGATATACCGGTAAGGTCATATCTGCCTCAATTCCAGGGGGGATATAAAGATTCGGTAACACTCCGTCACTTATTGACGCATTCGGCCGGAATCCGCGGTTGGGATAGGTTATGGGAGCATGCCAGTAATAAAGCGGAAGCGTTAAAATATATTTATGGGCTTCCCCTGGAATATATTCCTGGTGACTCTATGGTTTATTCCGACCTGGGTATTATCATGGTAGGGGAAGTTTTGGAGACCGTCACCGCTAAAACAATGGATCAGTTGACTCAAGAAATGTTTATAAAACCCCTTGAGTTGAAGACGATGATGTATAATCCTCCCAAAGAGATGTGGGATAAAATAGCCCCCACCGAAATCGGTGGAAATCTGAACCGTGGTCTTATACATGGGACAGTGCATGATGAGAACACCTTCTTCCTGGGGGGTGTTTCCTCTCATGCCGGACTTTTTTCCACGGCTGAAGACCTGGCCAATATGTCACAAATGCTTTTGAACCAGGGAATCTACCGCCATCAGCGGTTTTTCAAGCCACAAACGATCAGTGAGTGGACCGTCCCACAAAATATTCCCTCCGGCAGTGACCGGGCATTGGGCTGGGATACGCCTTCTCCCACGGGTTCTTCTGCCGGAGATTATTTTTCGCCCGGTAGTTTCGGACATTTAGGTTTTACCGGGACCTCTGTCTGGATTGATCCGGTGAGGGAAATTGCCATTATCTTACTGACTAACCGGGTGCATCCCACTCGCGAACGGGAGGGAATTTACCGGATTCGCCGTGATTTTTACAATGCTGCTATGGAAGCATTGTTGAACAGGTCACAACCAGCAACCGGTGAAGCAGAGCCTATAGAGCAATACTACCTGGAAGGTGGAATAAACTAATTGAAAATTGCCAGATAATTACTGATTGAAGAAATCTTAACACCTGTATGAATAAGCCTAATAAACTTGAACTTAATTCCCTGAGTGAGTATGAATTTTTCAGTAATTGATACCATCATCGTGATAGTTTATATGGTGGCTTCAGCAGCTGTCGGTGCCTGGATAGGCCGTCGACAGAAAAATACCACCGATTATTTTCTGGCCGGGAGAACCATCCCCTGGTATGCTGTAACCTTCAGCATCGTTGCCACTGAAACCAGCGTGTTGACTTTTATCAGCATCCCGGCGGTATCATACGAAGGGAATTTGACCTTCCTGCAGATCTGCCTTGGCTATATTGTCGGCCGGATTTTGGTGGCCTTATTATTGATGCCGGCCTATTATCGCGGTGAAGTAAATACCGCTTATCATTTTCTCGGGCAGAGATTTGGGCAGAAAATGCGCAATACCGCCAGCATCACCTTTATTATCACCCGGCTTCTGGCAGATGGGGTTCGCCTGTTTGCCACTGCCATCCCACTGGCCATTATCATCCGTAGCAGTGGTCTCCTCAGCGACCTGACTGACAGTCAATTTTATGTGGTTGCAATTTTGATCATTGGCATCTTTACCATGATCTATACCTACATCGGAGGGATCCGCTCGGTTATCTGGATGGATGTGGTTCAGATGTTTATCTATATCGGAGGAGCTATTCTGGCAGGCATTATTATCCTGCAGAATCTATCGGAAGGAATGCAATCCCTGCTGAACTTTCCTGACATTTTCCGAAAGATGGAATGGTTCAACACCGGTTTCGATTTAACTTTCCGGCAGTTTATTAAAGAACCATATACCTTTTTTACTGCCGTCATTGCCGGTGCTATCTTCAGTCTGGCCTCTCATGGAACCGATCAGATCATTGTCCAAAGGTCCTTGACCTGCAAAGATCTCAGATCCAGTCAGAAGGCGATTATCTGGAGCGGGGTAGTAGTCTTTTTACAATTTTTTCTCTTCCTGTTTATCGGAATAATGCTATATGTGTTTTATAGTGGAGCTACCTATCAGCAGCTGGGTTTGACCCGATCAGACGGAATATTTCCAAAATTTATTATCGAAGAAATGCCAGTGGGTATCAGTGGTTTGATCATTTCGGCACTTTTTGCCGCAGCCATGAGCACTCTGGCCAGCAGTTTATCCAGTTTGGCCAGCGCCACTGTCCTGGATATCTATGCTCCCATATTCGGAAAAGGTAAAACCGAAGAGCAGCTTCTAAAAATATCCCGACGTATCACCTTAGTCTGGGGAGTAGTTTTAGCTGCCGCCGCTTTCTCCTTTATAGGACTAAAGGGAACGGTAGTAGAAGTTGCTCTGGGAATAGCATCCTACACCTATGGAGGTTTGCTGGGCGTTTTTCTTCTGGGTATCTTCTCGAAAAAAGCAAACCAGCGGGATGCGATCATCGCCTTCGCTACTGCTATGGTAGTTATGACCGTGGTTATTCAATTAGTACAAGTAGCCTGGCCGTTATACACTGTCATTGGAAGTGCCACTGCAGTTTTAACCGGAATGTTGTCGAATGCTATTTCTGTCCAATTGAAGAAAAAAGAGTCATAGAACAGGTGGATCATTCCATTGTTTTCAGAGGAAAGTCGATAAAATTCAAGTATTTAAAATTTTATATCTTAAGTAATAATGATATATATTTTATTTATCGGAGTACACCATGCAGGTTTCGGGTTTAGATTGGACATTTGTTGGTATCTATTTTTTACTCTCCTTGTTAGTAGGCCTCTATTATACAAAACGGGCCGGAACAGATCTGGCCGAG
>MESS01000110.1:47450-50542 GCA_001771055.1 Caldithrix sp. RBG_13_44_9 | reverse complement strand
GCCCTATTGAAATTAGTCTTCCTGAAGAAATAGTTTTAATTTGATTTTGGGTATTCAGGGGGAGTTTTTGGAAGCGACTTTAAGAGTTATTTTTTCAGATTGAGATTGCTGAGAAGTTTTTTCTTGAGATCTTCCGGTACCGGTTTTGAAGGATGGGTTTCCCGGAAAAGATTGACGGTTAATTTCACGGTTTCCAGATAGAACTGACAATCCGGGCACTCTTTCAGGTGCTGGATCAACTCTTTACACATCGGATGATCCAGGTCCTGACCCAGGTAGTTACATATTTCATGAACAGTTTTTTTCTTGTGGTCCTTCATCAGGTTTCCAGCCCTTTTGAATACTCTTCCATATAAGCTGCCAGGTCTTCCCGTAAATATACTCTGGCCCGTTTTAACCGGATTTTTACATTGGATTCAGTAATTCCCAGAATTTTACTGGTTTCTTTGATGGACAGATTTTCCACATCCCGTAATAGAAAAACCGAACGGTAGATTTCCGGCAGCCGATCCACGGCAAAATCGAGATGTTTACGGAATTCTTCATTTAACATGTCTCTTAAAGGAAAATCCTGCCATTCGTGAATTTGTACCTTATTGGGATTATCATAATGCTCTTCCATGTCCTGGTCGGTGTAGACGATTCTTTTTTCTTTGCGCAATTTCATCAGTGCAAAATTAGTGGCGATACGATACAACCAGGTAAAAAAATTTGCCCGTCCATCAAAAGAATTAATTTTTTCGTACACGGCCAAGAAGGTTTCCTGTAAAACATCTGCCGCATCATCCGGATTTTTTAAAATCCTCAACCCTAAATTGTAAATACGTTCGCTGAACAGTTCAACCAGCTCAGTAAAGGCTGCCTGGTCACCGTTTTTGGTTTGGGTAACCAAATGATCAACTTTTTGATCGCTAACTACAGTATACATTTTTTGGATTATTACCAAATGTTAAAGTTACAAAAAAGCTTTTTATTATCAAGATTTAGCGCATTTAAATATACCCCTAAATCAGCTGGAAAAAAATCAGATTTCAAAATGCCGGATTTTCAAATTGCCTTGAAAAAGGTGTCCTTGATGATTCTGAAGAGGATGAGGAAACAATTTTTAGATCAGCAATATTGTTGACGGTTGACCTTGAAAAATAACCGGCTTATTCTATTGAATTCAAATACAATTGTGTTGAAGCTGACTGGGCAGAATTTCTTCCCGGTGTTATCTGAGAAAAATTCCATTTCAGTGTCGGCCGATTTGTACACCTGCTGATGAAAATAATCTGTTTCCAGGGAAAATTTTTTCCTGATTCTCTCACTGAAAGTAGCTAAAAGAGAATAAAACCTGCTTAGTTTGTTAGCCCCTTCTCAAAAATCATTGAGCGTGGTTTATGACAGCTGTCACTTAATATTCTGCATATTGATTTAGATTTATGTTGCATTGTGCAGTAATTATATGTTAATATTGCCATCTTTTTATTGAAACTAATCCAATGTTTTATAAATTATTAACAAGATGTAAGGAGCATAAATGACCAAATCGGAGATTTTAAAGATCTGTAAAGAGCAGGAAATAAAGTTTCTGCGTTTACAGTTTACGGATATTTTTGGTGTGAACAAAAATGTGGAACTTCCATCCTCCCAGTTTGAAAAAGCCCTTGACGGAGAAATTCTGTTTGATGGATCTTCTATAGAGGGATTTGCCCGGATTGAAGAGTCGGACATGTTGCTTAAACCGGACTTTAAGACTTTTCGGATTTTTCCCTGGAGTAATCCTGAAGGAAAGATTGCCCGTTTGATCTGTGACATCATGAATCCGGATGGCAGTCCTTTCGACGGATGTCCACGGCAGACTTTAAAAAGGGTGTGTGACAAGGCGGAAAAGATGGGCTATGAAATGCAGGCCGGACCGGAAGCAGAATTTTTTCTTTTTCTGATCGATGAAAATGGAAATCCCACCCGTGCCACGCACGATTCAGCCGGCTATTTTGACCTGGCCCCGCTGGACCTGGGAGAAGATGCCCGCCGGGAAATTGTTAATGTCCTCATTTCCCTGGGATTTGATGTAGAAGCCGCCCATCATGAAGTTGCTCTGGGCCAGCACGAAATTGACTTCCGGCATGCTCCGGCGGTAGAAACTGCTGACAATGTGGCTACTTTTAAATTTGTGGTGCGCAAAATTGCTCAGGATTATAATTTACATGCCACCTTTATGCCCAAACCGGTCTATGGAATTAATGGTTCCGGTATGCATGTTCATCAATCGCTGGTGAAAGAGGGAAAAAACGTTTTCTACGATCCTAAAAGTCCGGATGGATTGTCCGTCATTGCGAAACAATACATTGCCGGAATTCTGAAGCACACCAAGTACTTTGTGGCAATTACCAATCCGCTGATTAACTCCTTCAAAAGACTGGTACCGGGATATGAAGCCCCGGTAAACATTGCCTGGTCTGAACGGAACCGCAGTCCCCTCATCCGTGTTCCTGCCAAACGGGGAAACAGCACCCGCATCGAAGTGCGTGTTCCCGATCCTTCAGCAAATCCTTATCTGGCGCTGGCGGTGATGTTAGCTGCTGGTTTGGATGGGATTGAGAACAAGCTGACCCCGCCACCGTCTGTGAATAAAAATATCTTCACCATGAGCCAGCGGGAAAAACGGAGATTGAAAATTGAGGAATTACCAGCCGATCTGAATGAAGCAGTCAAAAATTTAGAAAAAAGCAAAGTGATCCGCGAAGCACTGGGTGAACATATCTTCAATCATTTTATCGAAGCCAAGAAGATGGAGTGGTCCACTTATATTTCCCAGGTACATGAATGGGAACTGGATCGCTATCTCTCTTATTATTAAAAATCAAGCGGGGGGGAGAGCGCAATGATCTTGCTCTCCTCCTTGTTTTAAATTTTTTACCGATTCTTGCATAGCATTTGAAACCTGCCAA
The DNA here is from genome assembly GCA_001771055.1 of Caldithrix sp. RBG_13_44_9. GTDB lineage: Bacteria > Calditrichota > Calditrichia > RBG-13-44-9 > RBG-13-44-9 > RQOF01. The sequence goes on along the minus strand of MESS01000110.1, from coordinate 47,606 downwards.
TAAAGATTTTAAAAATCCGGGTGATAAATAATCTTCTCTCGTATTAAAGCGTTCATTTCTTAAAAACTTAAATAAAATATCTCACTCTGGCGATTAACTGTTTAATCAGCTAAGTATCGGTGGATTCAGGCGGGCTGAAATCAACTGAAGGTAGGC
>MESS01000110.1:42768-47426 GCA_001771055.1 Caldithrix sp. RBG_13_44_9 | reverse complement strand
GAAAAGCCAATCAGTCGGGCTTTTATTTAAATAAATATACCCTTAAGTTCAGTGAATTTATTATGTCTGAAAACCAGAATAATGGTATTGACCTCAATAATTTTGTTTACTCAGGTTTCGATAATCAGGAATTGAATCTATGGTTCTTGCTTCATTTGGGAGATATGGCTATATTTTGCCCATAGAACAGGATACAACCGATGCCCGGTAGAATTGAATTACATTATTGTTCAGATCTGTATCATCTTACCGATTTTTTCTTGAAGAAATATTTATTGCCGTTAGAAGACAGGGAACGAATTTTATATATAGTAAATGATTCCTGGCGGGTTCAGCAATTGACCGAGGAATGGCTTCTCCGGAAGTCCGGTGAGGTGTCCAGTGAATTTCCTTTCATCAGTTACTCCACCTGGCTCGACCGCCTGGGTAATCAATTAAACATTATTCCCCGTCGCCTGAATCTGACAGAGAGATGTCTTCAACTTCGATCGGTAATCGATCGGAATCATCAGGCATTGCAATATTTCCATTTTCACGGACCTTATTTTCCAAGCGATCTGATACGGAAACTGATCCTGTTTTTCGATAGGATTCGTCTGAATGAAGCAGATGTTGAGATTGTGCCGAATTTGGAAAACCGGTTGATCCTTAATTCCGTTGACAGGCTGCAATTTGACCTCAATTTATTATTTTCCTCTTATCTGGCTTTGCAACGGGACCGCTTTCTGGATGAGGCCGGACTGCTTGCCGAAATTATCAGGCTCTATTCAACTGAATTTCTCAAAAAATATTATCCCCGCTTAACCACCATAGTATTCGAGGATATCAGTCACTTCCAGAAAATGCATATTCGATTTTTAGAGCATCTGAAAATGCGGGGAATTCATATGATACTCCTGCTGCCTTATGGCCGCAATCCGGAAATCTTTTCCCATAAAAATTCCCTTATCACCAGAATTAAAAGTATTGCCGATCATTATGAATGGTATCCGGGAGTTGATAAATTAAGTAACTCACTTTTTCAGATTAAATCTCCGCAATTTAATTTTGCTGAGAAGGTACAGATCATCCCCGCAGCTCACCGCCTGCAGGAAGTTGAAAATCTGGCTGCTCAAATTAAGAAGTATGTGGTTGATAATGATTGGTCTTACTCGACGATCGGAATTACCAGCCCGCAATTACCGCAGTATTATTCGATCCTGGAAATGATTTTTAGTCGCTATAGAATCCCCTTCTCTTTTTCAGTAGACCGACCGCTGGAACAAAGTGTGGTTATTCAAAATCTGGGATGGCTTATTGAGTTGGTAAAGGAAAATTATCCCCGCAAAATTCTGCATCATATTTTGCAATCTCCATTATTTTCTTACCGGGAGAAATTATCCGATCAGGGAATTTTAGGATTAATTCCTACTTTCCGGGTAAAAGCGGGCAAAAAGGAAATACTGGAATTTTTGTCCAGACAAATCCGGTTGCAGGAGTTATCCATAAACCCGGAAAATGGAGAGGAAACAATCCAGCTCCCTTTTCAGGAGATAAAAAATATAGTGGAGGAACTTTTCACTGAAGTTTCTTTTTTTGAAAAACCGCAAACGGCAGCCTCGATTTACCGGCATCTGATCCAGATAGTAAAACAGTATAAATTTTTTGAAAAAATTCTGGCCCACTCCCGCACCGGTTTTTCCAGATGGTGGCTGGATAATCATAGTTCATTAAACAGGTTTTTCGAACTTCTGCAATTCTGGAAAGAAACGGAATCACAACTTCGACCAAGCATAAAATATCCGGTTCAGGATTTTTGGGAAATATTTTCATCAATGATTCAACTTTCTACCAGCCACTCCCGGCTTCCTTCTAAACAGGCGGTGCAGGTGGTATCAATAAACCAGATAGCTGGTCAAAAATTTAAGGCACTGTTTGTTATCGGGATGGAAGAAGGAATATTTCCCAGCGGTAAATCTCTGAATTTTATCCAGCTTCAGAGTATGCCTGCAAATCTGCAGAACTATGCTTTTGATGAATTAGTCTACTGGGAAAGAGAATCGTTCTTAAAATTATTGCAGCATCCGGCGGAAGTGGTTCAGTTTTCCTATTCGCGTTTTCAACAGGAACGGCCGGTTTTACCCTCTTTCTTCCTCAATGAATTGGAACGTATTTCTAACAGACCACTGCAGACAAAACACCACCTTAAAATATATACCCCGTCCAGTCTTTTGGACAAGCTGCTGGAGAATCAGAAGGATTTCACAGCAGATTTTCAAAAAGGTCATATCCCGGATTTCATCGGGGATTTTCTGACAGCCCGGATGATCCAGCATTTTGATCACTCCCAGCAGGTTACCCGGCATCGCGAACAGCTCTCTGCTCCCTCCGAATGGGAAGGTATGCTTTCTACGGATCCGGCGGCCATGAACTGGTTAATCCGTAACCATCAGAATAAACCGTTTTCTCCTACTCAATTGGAGTCGTATGCAAAATGTCCAATGATTTACTTCTTTGACAAGATCCTAAAGTTGCAGCCCTATGAAGAAGGTGATGAATTTTTTACCGCGCTTGACCGTGGATCTATTTTACATCACATCCTGTTTCAATTTTATCGCAAAAATAGTCCAAAAAATCGTCACCTTGAATCATTGACAGCTATTGGTCGGGAGCAGCTTGAGAAATTAAAGATAACTGACAGCTTGTTATGGGAATTGGAAAAAGAGTATTTCCTGGGAAATGAACAGCGAAAGGGATTGTTACCGGCCTTTTGGGAATATGAACAGCGAACTGCGTCGACTTATAAAACCATTCCGCAACATTTCGAGATCTCTTTGGGTAAGGTTCCGGAAAATTCTGACAATATCGATCCTCTCTCCTCACCTCAGCCATTCCTTTACCACAGAGATCAGGAACAGTATCTTTTCAACGGAAAAATTGACCGGGTGGAAATTGCTGACAATGGTGCCTTATTGATCGTGGATTATAAAAGTGGTATTCTTCCCAACTTCCAGGAAATGTGGAAGGGAGAAAAACTGCAGCTGCCCATTTATTTAAAGATGGTTTTTGAGCTGCTGAAAAACCACTATCCAAACCTCTACCTGACCGGTGGAGCATTTTATTCACTAAGGAAGGAAAATGATATCGAAAAGAAATTGGTGTTTGCTCATCAAAATACTTCCGAAATCACTACTGCAGAAATTAAAACGGTCAGTTTTCCTAATGAAAAATTTCTGGTAAATAACCGATCACTGACCCTGGAGCAATTTATCGATTACATTTTTGATTTTGCAGTCAATTATATAAATCACATCCGGCAAGGAAAATTTCCCCATACTGTGGATCAATCAAAATGCAAAAGATGGGATGCTAAATGGTGTGAATATTTTCCGCTCTGTCGTGTGAATTGGTATAAAACATCATTTCTAGGCCGAAACCAAATACTCCCTGAAAGCGGCTAAAAAATTATTTTCGATTTTCCGGAGGGAGCAGTTAAAAGCAGATCAGGAAACCCTCTTCTGAAATTTTATTACTGCCAGTATGCTGATAAGCAACCCCTCGCCAGTCATCAACAGGGTATCCGGCCAAAGATATATCAGGCTGGATCCCTTCTGGAAAATTTCCCGGACAATACCCATGAAATAGCGCATGGGATTCAAATAAGTCAATCCTTGCAGAAGGGATGGCATATTTTGAATAGGGATAAAAAAGCCGCTCATGATAATCATAAAAACCATGAAGAACCAGGCTAAAAACATGGCCTGTTGCTGGGTGTGGGTAAAGGTGGAAATAAATATTCCTAAGCCAATGGTAGTAAGTAAATACAACAGGGAAAGTGCGGCTAACAGCAGATAGCTGCCGTCCATGCTGATACCGAATACCGTTAGAGCGACCGTCATCACGATGGCCATTTCTACAAAAGCCAGTAGAAGAAAGGGAATCATTTTTCCAATAAGTAATTGATGTTTACGGAGAGGAGTAACCATCAGTTGTTCCAGGGTACCCAGTTCTTTTTCCTTCACCAGACTCATCGCGGATAACATCATGGGGATAATGGTGAGCAGGATGACGACTATTCCTGGTATCATATATTGCTGGCTATCCAGCTCGAGGTTGTACCACATTCTCTCGATCATTGAAATAAAGTGATTTGATGGTCCTTTGGCCGTCAGATAATGTGGAGTACGAAGGTCAACTCCGATATTCAGAAGAATTGCCTGGGCATAACCCAGGGCAATTCCGGCGGTATTCCCATCCACTCCATCTACTGAGAGGAGAATTTGTGGATATAACTTCCGCTGTAAATCACGGCTGAAGTTTTGAGGGATCACCAGCGCTATCTGAATTTTCCAGGCTCGCATCTGATTATCGATATCTTTCAAATCATCACTGAGATCGACGATATCAAATCTTTCAGTCTGGGAAAAAGCGCGGATTATTTCCCGGCTTACCTGACTTTTATCATAATCCACCACTGCCAGCTTTAAATGTTTGACATCGGTGGTGATGGCGAATGAGAGAATGAGCAATTGCACCACCGGTACCAGGAATATTATTGCGATCATTGGACGGTCGCGAAAGATCTGCCGGAATTCCTTCCGGATCATTTCCAGAATTGACTGCATGCTATTTTTCCAGAGTTAGACTGAATTTTCGCAGGGCAATGATGAGTAAAAAAC
>MESS01000110.1:41675-42761 GCA_001771055.1 Caldithrix sp. RBG_13_44_9 | reverse complement strand
CAAAAATAAAAACATGGTCGGAAGCAGCAGGTTATTCAGAGTGCTTCCTTTTAAAATGATTCCCCGCACAATGTGGAGATAATACCTGGCCGGGACCAGATAAGTAAAGTACTGCAGGAGTCGGGGCATTGAGGCAATCGGGAAAATGAAACCCGAAAGCATCAACGTTGGCAGTAAAGTAACGATCAGAGCCATCATCATCGCGACCTGCTGGGTACGCGAGATCGCCGAAATCATCAGTCCCAGACTCAAAGCGGTGATAATATAAAGGGTAGAAAGCAGCAGCAGGAGAAAGATACTTCCTTCAAAAGGAACCTTGAAGAGAAATACTCCGGTGAGAAGAATTACCAATCCAATACCAAAAGCCAGGAAGATATATGGTATTACTTTTCCGATAATTATTTGGAGAGGCCGGACCGGTGAAACCAGAATCTGTTCCATAGTGCCGGTCTCTTTCTCCCGGGTGATGGCAATACTGGTCAGCAGGGCTGAAATCATAACCAGCAGCAGGGCAATGAGGCCCGGTACAAAAAAATAGGTGCTCTTCTTGTCAGGATTATAGAGGATGGTGCTTTCAATTTCAAAGGGCAGCGAAACAGCGGGAGAATGATCCTGATTGTAGTTGTTGAAAACCTGAATCATATACTGACGGATGGAGGTTGCGGCATTGGCATCTGCCGCATCGACAATCACTTGCACCGGAGTGTACCAGGATCGCTGCAGTTGCTCGGAAAAATCCACCGGGATAATCAAAACCACCTGTGCCTGCCGGTTCTTAAATAATTGGTCAATCCGGGTTAATTCCTTTTCATAGAGAACTGGTTGGAAAAAATCACTTCCGGAAAAATATTGGATGAGCTCCTGGGACTGGATCGAGCGGGAATAATCCACTATCCCTAATTTGACCTGTTGAATTTCCATCTTCAGAGCATAACCGAACATTGTGAGCTGCAACAGCGGCATTAAAAATAATATGATCAAAGATCGTGGATCATGGATGATATGTAAAAATTCTTTTCTGGCAATAGAAAGGATTATCTGGTTTTTTCCAAGTCTCATAAAGTTGGTCCGTTTTGTCTTCATTTA
>MESS01000110.1:41449-41612 GCA_001771055.1 Caldithrix sp. RBG_13_44_9 | reverse complement strand
TCTGATGATATTTCCGTTTCAATTCTTCCGGAGTATCGAGGGCGATAATTTTTCCGGCGCTCATAATGGAGATCCGGTTGCAATATTCGGCTTCATCCATGAAGTGGGTGGTAACAAAAACAGTTATCCCCTTGCCGGCAGCCTGCTGGATCAAATCCCAGAA
>MESS01000110.1:36491-41310 GCA_001771055.1 Caldithrix sp. RBG_13_44_9 | reverse complement strand
TTCATCATTTTTCATCCTGGTTCATGATATCCATAAAGACATCCTCGATGCTGGCGGTCTGCAGAGTCCAGCCAGTGAGATTATCAGCGGTCTGTTGCTGCCATTTTTTCCAGTCGTTATCACTTGGAGTAGTGTTAAAACTGAGATGGATGGCATTTCCGAAGAGATGGATTTGCTGGACCATTTCCTGCGTTTTGAAGAATTCTTTCAGGTCAGATAAATTTTTGGCGGTGACACGGTAAAGGGGATGTGGATACAATTGTTTGATTTCCCGGGGATTTCCAACTCGGACGATTTTGCCCCTATGCATCAGGGCAATCCGGTCGCACAATTCGGCCTCTTCCATGTAAGCAGTAGAAACCAGAATGGTGGTGCCTTCCTGCTGGATAGATTTTAAAATTTCCCAGAATTCCTGGCGGGAGAGGGGATCTACGCCATAGGTTGGTTCATCCAGGATCAAAATTTCCGGAGTATGAATCAGAGCACAGGATAAGGCTAATTTTTGTTTCATTCCGCCAGAAAGCTGACCGGCCAGACGGTTCTTGAACGGTTCTAATTTGGAAAATGAATAAAGTCTTTGTAAACGGCTTTCTCGTTCCTCCGGGGGAACCTGAAATAAGTCAGCAAAAAAAAGCAGATTTTGTTCAGCGGTCAGGTCCTGATATAAAGAAAATCTTTGCGGCATATATCCCAGTATCCTGCGGATACGGGTAATTTCTGTCAGGGCATTTTTACCGGATACCATGATTTTACCGGAGGCAGGTTTCAACAAAGTGCAGATCGACCGTAACAAGGTGGTTTTTCCTGCTCCGTCCGGACCAATGATTCCGAAAAGTTCACCTTCCTTCACCTGCAAAGAGACCCCATTGACGGCAAGTATTTTCCCATAATTTTTTACGAAGTCTATGATCTCTATAGCAAACATGATATCGGTTTTATCTTTAAAGTTTACAGGTGAATTTCTACCGGCATTCCATGTTTCAGGATATGGTCAGGATTTTGGATCAGAACCTTGGCAGCATAAACCAGGGAAGTTCGTGTCTCCGGGGTGAGAATGGTCTTGGGAGTGAATTCAGCTTTGATATTTATCCAGCTGATTTTTCCTGCTAAGGTCTGATCCGTTCCATCGATTTTGATTTTGACTTCCTGACCGGTTTTTATCTGCGGAAGCATTTTTTCGGAGAGATAGATCTTAACCCAGACCTGCTCCAGATTGATCACTTCGGCAATAGGTGACAGGGGAGGTATGGCCTCACCTTTTTCATAGTATTTATTGGTGATGATCCCATCCGATGGGGCCAGGATCCTGGCGTCAGTGATTTTTTTGTTGATGCTTTTCAATTGGGACAGGATCTGGATCTGACGGGAGGCAATACTTTCATGCTGCTTACGCGCTATCTGATAAGCGGATTCAGCATTTTGAAGTTGATTCTTCAGATCATCCACCAATTGCTGAGAGACAGATTCGGTCTTGCGCAGATCATTATACCTCTGGTATTTTTCCTGAACGTAGCTCAATTCTTTCTGAGCCCGGGCACTGCTGGCAGCGGCGCTCTGTTCCTGGCTGGCAATTTCCTGCAGGATACCCTTTAAGTTATCCCGCTGGTAGGATAATTCCAGGGTATCGATGATCGCGAGCAGCTGTCCCTGCTGCACTTCCTGACCGGTATCGATCAGCAGGTCGATTATCTGGCCGCCGGTCATCGCCGGAATCTGGATGGCGGTTCCTTCTACCACTCCAGTATAGATCTGGATACTTTCTCCCGATGTGCAGGAAAGAATCAATGACCAGACAGGAATTGAAAGAAATCTCAAAATTTTTTTCATTTGTACCTCTTTTCCAATTGGCATATTTGTATTACTCAGTTGTAACCGGTTGTCCGATAGCATAATCCATCAAGGCCTTATCCTGCCACCATTTTATCAGACTCTGTTTATATCGGAGATCAGAGGCAGTGAGAGCGGTTTGAACATTATTAAGATCGGTAGCACTGGCCAAACCCTGTTCATATTTTTGTTTAGCGATGCGATATCTTTCCCTTTCCTGCTGCACTAACTTTTTGGTGAGGAAGATCTGATCCCGATCTGTCAGAAGATTCTGATAGGCCTGCTTGACTTCCGATCTGATGTTCTCAATTATTTTTTGCTCTTCCAGGTCCAGGATATTAAGGCTGTATGACAACTGTTTGATTTCATTTCTTCTCCGCCCGGTATCCCACAGATCCCACTGGAGGTTTAAACCAAGGATGAAAAAATCGGTCCATTCATCTTTCAGTATTTCCACTTCTGGTTTTAAATAATGAAAGGTAACCTGGGCAAGTACTTGCGGCCAATAGGATGATTCAACACTTTTTTTATAATAGACCCGTGAGTCCGCCTGGTGTTTAATTTGCCTTAATTCCGGACGATCCTCCAGTGCCTGTTGAAGATAGATTTCAAGTAGTGAAATCTGAAAATTAGATGAGGAATCAGAAAAATTTTCTACACCCTTAACAGGAGTGATATTCAGCAGATATTCCAACCGGGTAAGAATGGTTTGATATTGATGGATCATCTCATTCAATTCGGTTTGAATGTTTAAATATTGATTTGACATGGTAAGAGTGTCAAAGGCACTGGTTTGCCCGGCCTGATAGAAATTGCGGGTAGTTTCCAGATCATTTTTTACTCTCTGTAAACTGGCCTGTAACACCTGCTGTTGCAATTCATTGAGTTGGGCGGTCTGATAAGCTGTGGTGATCTGATAAACCAGTAAGTTTTTATTCACCTGGTATTGGGATTCTGAGTATTTTTGCTCCTCTATTGCCGATCGCACCAAGTTGTTTATCCGGAAGCCGGTAAAAATGGGCTGCTGCAGTTTAAATGAAAAATCATAGATATTTATGGGTTCAGATTCTCCAGCCGAATTGTTAAAGGGCAGATCCACATCCGGGAAGTCGGTCAGGTGATTGTATAGAGCGCTGGCGGTAATCTTTGGGAAATAGGCTGATTTTTGCATTTGCATTTTTGACTGTCCCTGTTGAATGCGCTGCTGTTCCTGCAGAAGATTGAGATTATGCTGTAATCCAAACTCCAGAGCCTGAGAGAGTGATAATGCCCCGGGAGGTTGTTGCCCCAGGCTGATACTCCATCCCAGGAACATTATCGTAAAGAGCTGATAATAAAAACGATTCATATGGTTTCCACCTTATGGTTTAATACCGTTCCAAATCAAATTGAATATTTCATTTTTTCGCTGAGTGATAAAAGATTTATCCTGTACTTTTAACTCCGGGAATAGGGTCGTAATTACTGGTGCTGCGATGAAAGTGTAGATACACATCCCAATGATATTAAACAGTAAGTGCCGGGCCTCCAGTTTTCTGATTTTCCGGTTTTTGATGGCCTGCTGGATTTTTTGCACCACTTTTTGCGGCGGGCTGTATTGATCATCGGAGAATATTTTCTGAAAGATTTCGCGGATGAGGGTATTAGGACTGCGCATCTCCCACAACATGAATTGGACCACAAAAGGATTCTGGTGGAGCCGGTCAATGTAGGTGAAAATAAAAGTATGTAAAAAGGTTTGAATGTCCAGTTCCAGATTAATTGATTGAAACAGATCCATTACTACCTTCCGGATCTCCTGTTCAAACACATTGGCATACAGTTTTTCTTTGGAGCGGAAGTAGTAATGCAGCAGCGCTTTATTGATGCCGGCCTCTTTGGCGATGTCTTCCATGCGCGCACCATCCCGTCCGTGGTGGATGAATACCCGGGTAGCGGCCTGATAAATTTTCTGTTCAGTTTCGCTGAGATGTTCCATAGAACTTAACTATAGTGTTTAATAAATATATTTAACTATTTGGTTAAAAATTCTGGTTAAAGATATTTAGCGAAAATTTATTTGTCAAGAAATAAATTATTTTAAGAAAGTCTTTGATATCGTTCGTTCTATTTTCTTATTTTTCCCGGGGAATGCCCTGAATAGGAAACTAATCAATTTAAAGGAATTATTTATGCTGATGAAAAATCACCTGGCGCTGGATATTGAAACTGTTCCACTGCAGGATTTGTCAGAGTACAGCACCTCCATCCAGGAGAAAATATTTGAAAAAATTGATCGCCGCCAGAGTCATGATCCTAAATTTGATTACAGCTATTTTGCCAGCCTACATGGTGATTTCGGTAAAATCATCTGCCTTAGTCTTGGCTATATCGGGGAGGATGAATCCATCCGGCTGAAATCATTCTGGGGGGAGGATGAACAGCAGATTTTACAGAAGTTTAATGAAACTATTGAGAATCATCAGGGAATCTATCTGCATTATAATGGACTGAACTTTGACATTCCCTTTATTTTACAGCGTATGGCTCATCACGGCCTGGCCCCGGCCGGGAACAGTTTCAGTAATATGCGCCGGTTCTCCGCTGAACCTCACTTCGATGTGATGATGATGTATTATAACTGGGATTTGCAGAAAGCCCTGCCGCTGGGGATCCTGGCTGAGCTCTATGGAGTAATAAGCCCTAAAGAGGAAATGTCAGGTGAGAAAGTCTATGAAGTGTATAAAGCCAAAGAATGGGGTAAGATCATCCGTTACTGTGAATTTGATACTGCTACCACCTTGAATTTGTGGCGCCGGATATTTCTTAACCAGCCGGTGATCCCGGCAGAGCGCTATTTCTTCAGTAAATAAGACTTTCCGTACCATCCGACTGTCGAATAGATACTTACCTTTACCCTTAAAAATCAGGTTTATTTTATTTAGATCATCTTGCAATGCCTGAAGGGAGTAAAACTTTTTCTCCGGCATCTGGCACGATTTTCGAAAATCCG
>MESS01000110.1:35421-36456 GCA_001771055.1 Caldithrix sp. RBG_13_44_9 | reverse complement strand
ACCCGATCAGTTCACAAATCACCGTGGCATAATTTTTTCTGCCAAATATCTCCTGGATAAATTATTTTACATTTATTTTTACCCAAAATATCGGGACAGTTAATTCCTGATGGATACGGTATTAACTAAAGATATACAAGGATTTAGCCGATAATATTGAAGTCTAAATAGAAACGGTTTTAATGGGTAAACTATCAGGTCATTTACTACAGTATCCTTGTTTGCTACCTGATTAATAAATTTATCAATTACGGAATATCTACCATTAATAGTGGAGGTTCATCATGTCAAAATTTTCTTTTACCGGAAAGTATTTTTTGTTGCTAGTGCTGGTGATTTTATCATTGACCTGTTCGAAAAACAGCACCGAGGTGGATCAAGTTCCACTATCCTTACCACCAGAATCTTCCTTTTTAATTGATTTTTCGGTTTTCGCAGAGAGAGGGGACCAGCAACTACCCAAATCAGGATATATGTCTTTACAGACCCGCGAAAATTGGGGGTGGGCAGCAACCAATGTCCTGGTATGGAATACCCTGCTTTTTGTGAACCTGGCGATTCCGGTGGCAGCTTTTAAAACATCTTTCCTGCATGAACCGGTGCAGCAGCCGGACGGATCCTGGGTATGGGCTTATAGTTTTCCGGTGGGACAGGATACTTTTAGCGCTGAACTTCATGGCGCATTGAGTGCTGAAGGAACCCAATGGGATATGTATATCAGCAAAAACGACGCCTTCAATAAATTTTTGTGGTATACCGGCGGTGCGGATTTGGCTTTTACCCAGGGAACCTGGACCATTTACAAACATCCGAATGAACCGGTGGCTTACCTGGGTATTGAATGGCACCGTAGCCTTCAGGACAGTACTGCAGATATCAAGTATACCCATTTGGCCTCGGGCGACCAACCGGGCGGCAGTTATATCCATTATGGATTGACCAACGATTTTCCGTACGATGCGTTTTATGATATTTTTGTCCAGGCATTAAATAACCATGTGGATATTGAGTGGAATCGTAATACTAAAGAAGGCC
>MESS01000110.1:26974-35409 GCA_001771055.1 Caldithrix sp. RBG_13_44_9 | reverse complement strand
TATTACATTTTGGAAATGATCTCTGGCGCTGTTGGAATGAAACCCTGGATGACACCGAATGCCCAGATTAAGTGAATTGATGATCTGAATTCATTCTGGAAAGATGTAAAGAAGGGAATCTATGAGCAGATTCCCTTCTTCTTTTAGTTGAGTTTACTATGGTAAGAACCGAAGAATTTTTAAAGTGTGATTTTTTATTTCTGTAGAAGGCAAAAATAGAAAACTAAAGTTGTCAAATTTAAGGAAAGCCATACAGTAAGAGACAAATTGCAATTCGCTGAACATAACTCATCATCTTAATTTGAATTAAACCATTTACCTTTTGAGATTTTTTGACATTAATGAGAGGAAGAAATGAAAGAGAGACCGGGATTGAAGGAAAGAATGATCTGGCAACATCGAAAATTCCTTGCAGTCTATGGTTGCTTTCTCAGATCACCACAAAACCGACCGGAAATGTCACAAAATTTCAAAGGAGGAAGAAAATGAAAAAACATGTTATCCTAATCTCTGCCATCGGTATTTTACTGCTCATCGGTTGGTTGAATCTAACCAATGCCCAGGAACCCAGAGAGAGAGATAGTCAATTGACCATTCCCTGGGAAGAGTTTAAAAAATTGCTCAATTTAGAAGGTGATCAGATCACTCTACCTATGGAAACTTTCCAGAAATTACTGGCTCAGACCGGCATTTCAAACGTTCCCGCTTATACCGTGAGCGGAGGAAATGTGATCCTCACCCGGGAGGAGTTCCAGAAACTGGTAGATCAAATGAAACCTCCAGTGAGCGGAGATAGCCAACCACCTTTCGATTATCTGATCACCAAAGCAGTATATTCTGGTAAAATGGGTAAACAGACCACTAACTTTAATGGAATTTTTACGGTGCATGTCCTGAAAAGAGATGCCTACCTGCGCATCCCGCTGCTTCCCCAGAACATGGCGTTGGAGGATGTTAAAGTTGAAGGCAAGGCGGCCCTGGTAGTGAGCGAGAACGGTTTTCATCAAGTGGTGCTTTCTAAACCAGGGGAATATACCATTATTGCCTCTTTTAGTATCAGAACCGAGATGGACCGGGGACCGCATCGGATGGATCTTTATATTCAGCAGACTCCCATCACTCTCCTGAGTCTTGATATGCCATTAAGGGACATTGATATTGAAATTCCCCAGGCCCAGCAATTGAGTACCAGTCTGCAGGATAGCCGGACCTTGGTTTCGGCAGTGATCACTCCGGGACAGTATATCAGCATCCAGTGGCGTAAAAAATTAGCATTGACCGAGAAAATACCTCCCAAACTGTACAGCGAAATATACCATCTTATCTCTATCGATGATGACGCTCTGCGGCTAAACTCGGATGTCACTTTCAATATTCTGCACAGTGAAATTGACGCAGTGCGTTTTCTGATCCCGGATAATATGAACATTTTATCTGTTACCGGCGAAGGAGTGGGTGAATGGCAGGAATCGGTACAGGATAACCGGCGCCTGATTCTGGTCCCCTTCACTTATGGTAAAAAAGGCGGAGTGGTGATCCAGGTAACGGCTGAAGTACCGTTGAGTGAATCAGGGTTGGGAAACATCTTTACCGGTTTCCGGACGCTGGAGACAGTGCGTGAGACCGGATTTATGGGTGTCGAATTAAATACCAGCGCGGAAGTGACCCTGCTGGAAAGTGAAAGTGTGGAGAAAGTCCCGCCGCAAAAACTTCCGGATCAGCTGGTTCGAAAATCGTTGAAGCCGTTGATCATGGGATTTAAATACCTGCGCCATCCCTATAATCTGGTATTGGATGTAAAGAAGCATGAAAAAATAGCGGTTCCAGTGGCCACCATCAATAATGCCAATATTGTGACCCTGTTTACCGAAGACGGGAAAGTGGTGCACCGGCTGATCTATCAGGTACGCAACAGCGCCAAGCAGTTCCTGGAAATTCAGCTCCCGGCAGATGCCGATGTCTGGAGTGTATTTGTGGATAATCAACCGGTAGAAGCTTCGCTCAACCAGGAACGCAAGTTACTGGTTCCCCTGATCCGCTCCCGGGAAGTGAATAATCAGCTGGAAACCTTTCCAGTAGAAGTGATTCTGGCACTCTCGGAGAAGAACTTTTCCGGAGTTGGCAGCCGGGGATCAGCCTTGCCGGCCGTGGATTTATTGATTAGCCAGTTGATCTGGTCAGTCTATCTGCCCAATGATTACTCCTACAATTATTTCACCAGCACCTTGGAAAAAGAAGAGATGATCCGCGGACTGAATATTTTTTCAGGAGCCCAGCGCCGCTATAATGAAAAAGCGATGCGGGAAATATTGCCGTCTATGGCACCGGAGTCGAATGAGATGTTTGATGATAAAGTCAAACGAGCATATGAAGGTAAAGATGCCGAGAGCCGTTTTAAGAATGTACCAATGGAACAGCAGCAGCTCAGCAGTCAGATGGCAGCAGAGATGGAATTCAGTGGTCGTATGGAAAAAATTGCCCAGGGTGATATGGCCCAGCCTTCAATTGCCGGGGGAGGGGCCGCGGCCGGCTTTTTACCCATCATGATCCAGATCCCTACCAATGGGCAGGTCTATCGTTTTGCCAAGACCATCATCAAACCGGATGATCCGTTGATTTTCAATGTGGTATATTCGCAAATGTGGCTGAACAGTCTGCTGAAATGGCTGGTGTTAATTATAGTAATATTGATCATTTACCGGAACCGTCGCCGGCTGAACGGGCCGTGGAATTGGTTGAAGGATAAATTTAATTTTGGAAAATCATGGTATGAAAAATATCAGAATCGCCTGAATAAAATTGCCGGTTCAATTATGACCCCATTTATTCTGTTTGGACTGGTTATTGTCTTCTGGCCGGTTTCGGTCTTTTTGACCATCGTATTTCTGTTCCTGTTATGGGTAAGTATTGTCTATCAGGTATTGTTTGCCTTTCGCCGCCGGAAAGAAAGGCTGAAAATCCAACCGGAACCGGAGGTGATTGTCATTGAAGCAGATAAAAGTGCCAGGCCAGAGGCGGATAGTAAAACATAACAAGACTAATTGTTAATCATCATAGAAAATTATCCCGGGAGCTCAGGTTTCCGGGTTTTTTTATCTCTTCTTTTAATCTAAACATATTATTGCATGGGATGCCCTGTTGAACCTCTGTAGCCTGGCATCCCTTGCTATTTTTCCAAAATCTATTAAATGTTGTCTAAGATTTATAACCGGTCACAGTGATACTGAAAATTCCGGTCCCGCTTTTCCGGAAATCCGTTATCTCTTTGCCGCTCAAAAATTCTCTTAATACCTCATCCGGTAGCTCAATCTGTTTGCTTTTCTTTATTTCCACGTCAGTAAATCCGGTCTGATTGATGATCTCGAGATAATTATCCTGCTGCAGGGCACCTGCCACGCAACCGGCATACATCTCGGCTGATTCCTGTAACTTCTCTGGTAAATTACCCTTGATTACCACATCAGAGATGCAGAAATGACCGCCTTCCTTTAAGATACGAAACACTTCCTGGAAAGCTTTCTTCTTATCAGGGACCAGATTAAGTACGCAGTTGCTTATCACCACCTCAGCTGTCTGATCGGGTACTGGGAGCTTCTCAATCTCGCCCAACCGGAAATCCACATTTTGGTATCCCAGTTTGCGGTTATTTTCCTGGGCTTTCAGGATCATTTCCGGGGTCATATCAATACCGATAACCCGGCCGGAATCTCCTGCCAGCCGGCGGGCGATGAAGACATCATTTCCGGCTCCCGATCCCAGATCTACTACGGTATCACCAGCCTTGATGGCCGCAAATTCAGTGGGCAAACCGCAGCCCAGACCCAGATCAGCCTCGGCCACATAACCTTTCATATTCTGGTAGGAATCACTAAAGACCGAATAGTCACGATCTGGTTCGGATGAGCATCCACAATCGCAGCCGCTTTTCTGAGATGCTTTTCTGGCAATCTCACCATATTTTTCTTTCACCAGTTTCTTGGTGTTTTCAGAATTTTTCATTTTACATTCTCCTTTATTTAACAACAGTTACAAATATTTGAAAAGAGTTTGTCCAGCTTGCTTTTTGCTTTCAGCACAATAGACTGGTTCAAACAATAATATCTTTTGGGTCCTTCCACTGCATTTCTGATTAATCCAGCCTTCTTCAGTTCTTCCAGGTGCTGGGAGATGGTGGATTGAGCCAGAGGCAGGCGTTCTACCATTTCGGCGACAATACAACCGTTCAGGTCGTTCAGAATTTTTAATATTTTGATCCGGGCTGGATGGGAAAGTGCCCTGGCAAAATTTGCCATGCTCTGTTCTTCCTCGGTAAAAAGATCCTTTTTCGGTTCGGCCATTTTTTTTATCTCCTGTCACGTATATCGTAAATATACGATAATAGTTTCAGGATAAAAAATAATATTTTATTTATAGAAAATCAGTTGCCTTTCAATGGAATTAACTAATCCTCATGCCTATTGAGCTGATCTTTTTCGCTGTTCTGTGTATGCTTCTGAAAATATTGGTATTGGCAAAAAGCTGAAGCAGCTTTATATTATGGCCAATCAGGAATGCTGAAACGACTTCAATTCAGGAGAGTAAAATGGCCGTTCATCCACTGGCCGGGAAAAATGTTCCACCCGAAATCCTGCAGAATATTCCCCGATTAGTTACTTCCTATTATGCTCTCCGTCCGGAAAAAGGTCGGCCCGAACAAAAAGTGGCTTTCGGGACCTCGGGTCATCGCGGTTGTTCCTCAGCGAAAAGTTTTAATGAGACCCATATCCTGGCAATTTCGCAAGCCATATGTGACTATCGGAAAAAACAGCGGATAAGCGGACCGCTTTTCCTGGGCATGGATACTCATGCCCTCTCAGAAGCTGCCTTTTCAACCGCGCTGGAGGTCTTTGCCGCCAATAAACTTATGGTTTTCATACAGGAAGGATTCGGTTATACTCCAACCCCGGTAATTTCTCACGCTATTCTCACTTCCAATCTTGGGCGAAAATCGGGTCTGGCAGACGGGATAGTAATCACTCCTTCTCATAATCCGCCGGAGGATGGAGGATTCAAATACAATCCACCCAGCGGCGGACCTGCTGACACCGAAATTACCCGGAAGATTGAAGAACGGGCTAATGATCTGATTAAAAATGATCTGAAGTCGGTAAAAAGAGTCCCCTATGAAAAAGCAATAAAGTCCACCTGCATCCAGCAATATGATTTTATAAGTCATTATGTACGAGACCTGAAGCAGGTAATTGATTTGGAAGTGATTTCCAAAGCAGGCTTGAGGTTGGGAGTGGATCCCATGGGTGGTTCGGGTATAGCATTCTGGGAGCCGATTGCCGAAACATATAAATTAAATATCACGCTGGTTAATAAAAGAATTGATCCTACCTTTTCTTTTATGACTGTTGATAAAGATGGTAAAATCCGGATGGATTGTTCCTCTCCCTTTGCCATGGCGGGATTGATACAGTTAAAAGATCGGTTCGATATTGCTTTCGGGAATGATCCGGACTATGACCGTCATGGAATTGTTACCCGCAGCGCCGGTCTGATGAATCCCAATCATTATCTGGCAGTAGCGGTGTGGTATCTTTTTCAAAACCGGCCCAAATGGAAAAAGCAGGTTGCGGTTGGAAAAACCCTGGTGTCCAGTTCGATGATTGACCGGGTGGCGCAGCATTTGGGGAAAAAGCTGGTTGAAGTACCAGTAGGTTTCAAATGGTTTGTAGATGGTTTGATGAATGGCGAGTACGGATTTGCCGGTGAAGAAAGTGCTGGCGCATCTTTCCTGCGGAAAAACGGAACGGTGTGGACTACTGATAAGGATGGATTCATCATGGATCTACTGGCGGCTGAAATCACTGCCAGGATGGAAAAAGATCCGGCTGAAATATATCGTGAGCTGGAAAAACTTTTTGGATCTCCGGTCTATGAGCGTATCGATGCACCGGCGGATAACCGGCAGAAAGCGGTACTAAGTAAATTATCGCCAGAGATGGTTACCGCTACTCACCTGGCCGGAGAAAAAATAATAGCCAGGCTGACTCAGGCTCCCGGTAATAATGCCGTAATTGCCGGATTGAAAGTAGTTACCGAGAACGGCTGGTTTGCAGCCCGGCCATCCGGAACCGAAAATGTTTATAAGATCTATGCCGAGAGTTTTAAAAATTCAAAGCATCTGAAAATGATCCAGGAGGAAGCGCAGGCCATCGTTCAGGAGACTTTCAGGAGAGCCGGGGTTTGACAATTTCAACGGAATATTCAGCAATCAACACTCAATCACCCTATGCAGTTTTGCATGGCTGTTAATCATTATGCTACTTGCTATTTGGACAAAAATATTAAAACATTCTTCTCATCCAATAATTCAAAAGAGGTGTGAATGGCAACTGTAGTTGAAAAGGCTCAACCATCCCCATTGTTTCGCTGGGTGGTCTTATTATTCATCAGTATGGCAATGTTCGGAAACTATTATGTGTATGACAGCATCAGTCCGCTGGCTGATCTACTCAAAGTCCAACTGGGATTTTCGGATAGTAATTTGGGATTACTTAATGCGATTTACAGTTTCCCCAATATCATCATGGTGCTGATTGGCGGAATTATTATTGATCGGATCGGAGCCAAAAAGGCCTCGGTGCTTTTTTCCTCTTTGTGTATGATCGGAAGTGCGATGACCACTTTCAGCGGTGGAGATCTGGTGTTTATGGCTGCCGGCCGGCTGGTATTTGGTCTGGGAGCTGAATCCCTGATTGTAACTATTACCACTGTCATTGCCAAGTGGTTCAAAGGAAAAGAGCTGTCCTTCGCCTTCGGATTGAATCTTACCGTTGCCCGCTTAGGTTCCTTCGCTGCTTTGAACTCACCTTCCTGGGCTAAGGTTTTATATGAATCCTGGAAAGGTCCTTTATTGATATCAACTACTATGGCCGCAGTCTCATTGATCTCGGTGATTATTTACGTTATCATGGATACCCGTGCCCGACGGCTCTTTTCTTTACCCGAGGAACAAAAGCAGGAAAAGATCAACTGGTCAGAAATATTCAGCTTCAAAACATCTTTCTGGTATATTACTTTGCTCTGTGTAACCTTTTATTCGGCCATCTTCCCTTTCCAGACCTTTGCGGTGAAATTTTTTATTGAGCATCATGGACTCAGCCGGGAAGCGGCCAGCTTTGCCTCCAGTGTGATCATCCTGGCCTCTATGATTGGAACCCCGCTTTTTGGGATTTATATTGACCGGAAAGGCAGGCGAGCTACTCTGATGATCCTGGGCTCTTTATTGATCGTTCCGGTTTACCTGATCATGGCCTATGTTCCGATTGATCCGCGCTGGATGACAGCCGTCATGGGGGTGGCATTTTCGCTGGTTCCAGCTGCAATGTGGCCGTCAGTAGCTTTAATTGTGGAGGAAAAGAAATTGGGGACTGCCTATGGTTTGATGACTATGATCCAGAATATCGGTCTGACTACTTTTAATGTATTAGTTGGCTGGGCTAATGATACTAGCACGGTAGAAGGCATAACTGATTATTCACTGGGAATGTGGTTCTTTTCAATTACCGGTTTTGTGGGTCTCGCTTTTGCTTACCTGCTGCGTCGGCAGGAAACCGGCATGCAGAAAAGCGGACTGGAAATGGGTCATGAAGAATTGCATAAATTCAGGCCCGAAATTTAGACGGGATTGAAGTGTTGTAAAAAAAGCGCCGCATATTTACGGCGCTTTTCATGTTAAATATATTGCAGCCATCTATGGCGGTCTTCTTTCTCGCCGGTGATAATTCCGAAAAATTCATCCTGCAGTTTCTTGGTGACCGGTCCCCGTTTTCCTTCACCGACCTCAATTTTATCGATACAACAAATGGGAGTAATTTCTGCCGCAGTACCGGTGAAGAATACCTCATCGGCAATATAGAGAATTTCCCGCGGGATCATTTCTTCCACCACTTCCAGGCCCATTTCCCGGCCGAGTTTCATGATAGAGTCTCTGGTAATTCCAGGCAGAACAGAGGCCGACAGCGGAGGAGTGTACAATTTACCATCCTTTACAATAAAAATATTTTCCCCGCTTCCTTCGGAAACAAATCCATAAGTATCCAGGGCGATGCCTTCCACATATCCGTGCTGCAGGGCTTCCATTTTGATCAGCTGGGAATTCATGTAATTTGCACCGGCCTTCGCTAGTGCCGGCAGGGTGTTGGGGGAGAAACGGTTCCAGGAAGCAATCTGAACTTCTACCCCTTTTTCTAAAGCCTCCGGCCCTAAATACTTTCCCCAGTACCAGGTAATCAGGTAGGTTTCAATGGGGGATTTGAGGGGATTCACTCCGAATTCTCCTAATCCCCGGAAGATCACCGGCCGGATGTAACACTCCTCGAAGCCGTTCACTTTAACCGATTCGATGCAAGCCTGATAGATCTGGTCGTAATTAAAATTGGGTGGGG
>MESS01000110.1:21210-26866 GCA_001771055.1 Caldithrix sp. RBG_13_44_9 | reverse complement strand
CCGTTCCATAATGAACTACATGGGACATGACATGAATCTTGGCATCTTCCCAGTTAATGAAGGTACCATTGTGCCAGATTTTTTTTGCTAAGCCTTTGTTGGGAGTCATCATCTCTCCTTCAGCTTTTCAAATATAGTCGAGTAAGGTGTAAAACCATCAACACCTCATCAATTATTTTTACTGGATTAAATTCCTGTCTGAAATTATCCGGTTGTCTATTGAACAACCCTTACCCAGTTGAAGGGATCACTCTCTTTTTGCAATTGGATGTTGATCAGCTTTTCATAAAGTTGATGAGCAAGTTGGTATTGGTTGCGATTAATGTTGTGGATTTTTCCATTCCAGCCGATATCGCTCACCGAGGTGATAATAGCCGCTGTACCGGTAACAAAGCACTCCCTGGCCCGTGAGATAACTTCATCCACACTCAGATCGCGTTCTTCTACTTTCATCTGATATATTTTTTTTGCCAGCTCAATCACCGACTCGCGGGTTATTCCTGGTAGAATGGTACCGAGCGGAGGAGTGACCAATGAGCCATTGTCCATGAGTGCGAAGAAGTTTGCCGCTCCGGCTTCCTCAATATACTGATTCTTAATGGGGTCCAGGTAAATGACGTCATTATAACCATCGGCAATGGCCTCTTGTTTTGGACGCATGGTTACCGGATAATTGCAGACTGCCTTGGCGTCACCGGTACCATGCGGACTGGCCCGGTTGATATTACGGGCCAGCAGTTTGACAATTCCTACTTTATCGAAATAGGGACCGACCGGACTGGCGAAGATGTAAAAAAGATATTCTTTGGCTGCACGTACGCCTAACAACGGCTCTATGCCGATGCATACCGGACGGAGATATAGACTGCAGCGCCCGTCATCGCATTGGGGAATAAAATCGATATTGGCTTTTACGATATCCTGGACTGCTCCCATAAATTTATCGGCCGTCATTCCGGGAATGGCCAATTTATAAGCACTTTTTTCAAATCTTTTGGCATTTTCTTCCGGCCGGAAAAGTACTACTTTTCCTTTCACCGAGTAATAGGCCTTCATACCTTCAAAGATTCCCTGCCCGTAATTCAGAACATTGGCAGCTGGTGAGAGCGGGATATCATGGAAATCAACAATGGCGCCTTTGTCCCATTTACCATTCAGGTAATAACTTTCATACATTTTCATTTCGTGGGCATGGGGATAAAGCGAAAAGGTAAGTTTATTGCAATCAATTGATCTAGCCATAAAGTTCTCCAGACTAGGTAGCATGACGATTTATAAATCATTACATCTGAAATGAATTTAACGGCCGCTCAATAAAAAATAAACAGCTTTTTAATTTTGTAGGAGTTGAAACAACCAATATGCAAATAATATTTTCAGCAGGAAGGTTAGGTCTCAATTTCTTTGATTTTTTGCTGCCACTTTTTTTCGTCCAGCCAATAGTGAAAAATCAGCTTTGCCTCTTCAACAGCCTGGTGGTAATCCTGTCCTTCAAAATATTCTTTCAGATCCCGGTCTAAGGGGATTATTTGATCAGCTCCGTGCCATTGAAAAAGTTGATTGTTTTCATCCACACAACCTAAATCAATGGCCCAGGATACTTCTGAGAGCGTGAAATGAGAAAGTAGATCCCTGATGATAGCCAATCTTTTCCCTTCTTCCACCGGATCAAGGTAGCGGAAATGGGTACTATACATCTGGGCATTATGGAAGTGTTCGGGAGTATTCAACAGACCAGCCGTCCGCAATCGGCCGCACATGATTACTAAAATCTCCATGACCATTTCACCCAATCCCAGGCCGGGAAATTTTTGACCGGGTAGTATGGGTTTATCAGTAGTAAATTTGGAAAGCGGATTTTGCATGGACAACCATTCCACTGCAATAACTTCAAAGTTTCGTCCATAAATAAGAGAGGGAAAAGGCGGATAGATGGTGATGTGCCGGCGCTTAACCACCAGTTCACCAATCAGATGATCTAGATCTTTCTTTTCGAAATGAATAGCAATGCGTTGTTTATAGGGGTCTTTAGTATTGATGGTCAATTTTATGTCCTGGAATCCTTTATCTTGGAGCACCTGGAATAATCCATACTTTTCCAGAGCATACTGAATCCCTGACGGAGAGTAGTAACCAAGGAAGTATGAAGATCCCTGCTGGGAATCGTCCCGTTGGAATAAATTATCATAGCCCAGGGCGACTTCTTTTTCCTGCAAACGGCGCAGCTGGTGAGTGGTGAGCCGGCGGGAGATCCGCTGTAGTCTTTTTGCACGCTTGGACATTAGGGATTACTACTTTCCTTTGGTGATTACCCATTTGATAAAATTAAAATATATTTTCCAGCTCTCCGGGCCATATCCTCCGGCACCCAATACGACTAAGGGTATATTACGCTTAATTGTTTCACGGTAGACAAAAATATCACGCTGCAGCATTCCACCTTCACTGATATCAAAATCACCCAAAGTATCTTTGATATAAGGATCACTTCCGGCAATATAGATAACCAGGTCTGCTTTAAATACCCTGAACACTTTTGGAAGTTCTGAAGTCAGTATTTTCAGATACTTATCGTCGGAAGTGTAGGAGGGAAGTTCAATATCGATATTATTGTTCTTGCCGCTGATCTCATCCCAATTGTTGGCGTGCATGGAAAAAGTAAAAGTATTTTCTTCGTTGCGGAAATAGAGTAAATTTGCGTTTCCCTGGTGATAGTCCAGATCCACAATCAAAGTATTATTTAGTTTGTTTAAATTCTGTAATTTTCGAATGGCCACCGCTACATCGTTAATTATACAAAATCCTTCCCCGCGATCGGGATGGGCATGATGGTATCCACCACCCAGGTTAAATACCGAAAAATGATGTTCCAGCGCATATTCCGCAGCCATAACCGTTCCTCCGCTTACATAGCGGAAATATTCTAAAATATATTCATCCCAGGGATTTACATAACTTAGATTCAGGATCTTTCCAATGATCATTGGATTTTTTAAGGTATCGAGGTATTCTTTGGTGTGAACCAGCAGCATATCTTCATCGGAAATGCGAGGAGCCGGAAGAACATCTTTGCGCCGGATTAATTTTTCCTTGATTAACTGATCCCGTACCTTCTTAAATTTCATCACATCGAAGGATTTATGAGTATTTTGAGCATGGATGGCAGAAAAATACTCACTGCGGTAGACGATTTTGCACCGTTTTCTTCGAAAAATTCTCATGGATGATACTATTGAATTCTGGAAGAATATAATTTGAATTTAAGACCATTGCAACCGGACTGGAGATTAATTCCTGAAAGAGATTTACCTGTTATTAATTTTACTTACATCTTTTATCAATCACATGAAACCTCTCTGGTTGGCTTGAGTTATATTCGCAGTGAGTTTGTCGGGTTTTATAAGCAGACAGATACTCTTTTAAAGTGGACAGTATTTTTAAACATAGGGATCATACAATGAATCATGATAAAAAAGATATTACCAATAAAGTAAAGAATATAACTTTGCCGGTGGAGGGAATGAGTTGTGCTTCCTGCGTCCTCTCCATCGAGAAGGCCTTGAAACAAGTGGACGGAGTGAATGCCGCCGCAGTCAATCTGGCCTTGCATTCTGCCGAGGTGAAATTTGATCAGCAAAAAACGGGAATAAATAATCTGATTGACGCTATAAAAAATGTTGGATATGACGTTCCAACCGTTAAAATCCGTTTGAAAATTGCGGGTATGCACTGTGCTTCCTGTGTCAGCCGGGTTGAAAAAGCTCTCCGGGCGCTGGAAGGTGTACAGGATGCCGCCGTGAATCTGCCAATAGAAGAAGCCACAGTGGTATATATCCCCGGTTTGGTCAATTTATCGCTTCTGAATCAGGCTGTTGAATCAGCCGGATATAAACTGGTGGAGCAACCGGAAGGAGAAACCGCCGACTGGCAGGAGAAACAGCAGAGTTCAGCTGTTCAAAACCTGACCAGGAAACTGTGGTTTTCAGTAGTTTTTGCTGTTCCGATTCTTCTTCTCTCCATGGGGGATATGTTCATCTCCTGGTTCTGGCTTACTCAACCAATCCGCTGGAAAATCCTGCTTATCTTGACCACCCCGGTACTGTTCTATGCGGGGGGGCATTTTTTTGTGGCTGCCTGGAAACTTTTAAAACATAAATCTGCCGATATGAATACCCTGATTGCCATCGGTACCGGTTCAGCATACGTTTATTCCAGCATGATTACCTTTTTTCCCTTTCTCTTTCCCAGCCAGGTGCAGCATGTCTATTTCGAGACGGCCGCGGTGATCATCACTTTTATCCTTTTGGGCCGGTTGCTGGAAGCCAGGGCCAAGAGTAAAACTTCCCAGGCCATTAAACGGCTCATAGGACTGCAGCCTAAAACTGCCCGGAAGATCGTGAATGGTCAGGAGATTGATATCCCAATTTCCGAAGTTCAGGTAGATGATAGGATTTTGGTTCGCCCCGGTGAACGGATCCCGGTTGATGGAACTGTTGATGAAGGTCATTCAGCTGTGGACGAATCCATGATCAGCGGTGAATCCATTCCGCAGGAAAAAAATCCAGGTGACAAAGTGATTGGTGCCAGTGTGAACCGCACCGGAAGTTTTACCATGATAGCGTCCCGGGTAGGAAAAGATACCATGTTAGCCCGCATTATCAGATTGGTTCAGGAGGCCCAGGGCAGCAAAGCCCCTATTCAAAAACTGGCGGATATTGTTGCCGGATATTTTGTCCCGGCAGTGATAGGGATTGCCGGACTTTCTTTTGCTCTCTGGATGTGGTTGGGACCTGATCCCCAGATCACCTACGCAGTAGTGGTTTTTGTAACCATATTGGTGATCGCCTGTCCTTGTGCCTTGGGTTTGGCTACTCCTACCTCAATTCTGGTAGGGACCGGCAGAGGAGCAGAACTGGGTATCTTAATAAAAAATGCTGAGGCTCTGGAAAAGGCCCACCAGCTAAACGCCATTCTCCTCGATAAAACCGGCACTATCAGTGAAGGGAAACCAGCGGTAACTGATATTTTATCTCTGAATGATTTCCCGACAAATGAGATTTTGAGAGTCGCAGCCAATCTGGAAAGATCGTCTGAGCATCCTCTGGCAGAAGCGGTAGTGAATAAGGCGCAGCTGGAAAATATTTCGCTTGATTATCCGACTGAGTTTGTAACGATTCCCGGCCAGGGGATCCAAGGGATCCTGGATCAGAAGGAAGTGGTAGTAGGAAACGGTGCCATGATGCAGGAACAAGGCATTTCTCTGGAAGGGGCGAAGATTGCGAGTGAAAAATTATTGCATGCTGGCAAGACCATCATGTACGTGGCGGTACAGAAAAAATTAGCAGGAATACTGGCCGTTGCTGATCCTATCAAAGCTGATTCAGCCCGGGCTATTCAGGCACTGAAGAAAATGGGGATAAAAGTCTTCATGGTTTCGGGTGATCATGAAATAACCGCCCGGGCGGTGGCGAATACCGTGGGAGTGGACGAATTCTATGCGGAAGTATTGCCGGATCAGAAGGCAGACTATGTCAAGCAGTTGCAGCAGAAAGGATTTACCGTCGGGATGGTAGGAGATGGAATCAATGATGCCCCGGCACTGGCCCAGGCGGATGTGGGAATTGCCATGGGTACCGGAACTGATATTGCCATTGAA
>MESS01000110.1:5433-21126 GCA_001771055.1 Caldithrix sp. RBG_13_44_9 | reverse complement strand
AAGCAGAATCTTTTTGGATCATTTTTTTATAACACCCTGGGGATCCCGGTAGCCGCCGGAATATTTTACCCCCTTAGCGGATTGTTATTGAATCCCATGCTGGCCGCTGCTGCTATGGCTGCCAGCAGTGTAACGGTGGTGACCAACGCTTTGAGACTCAAAAGATTCAAGCCTTCCTGGAAAGAATAGTCGTTTAGTTACTTTCTCAAAGATTCCATTTAAAAAATATTATAGTTAAGGAATAAAACTGCTCGGGATAAAATACTGAAATGATCTGGCAGTGATAGGCAGATTGTTGCTTCTATTATTAAAATAAAAAAAGGGATTCAAGATCGAATCCCCTTTTAAGTTTACTGAGTTTATTTCTTAACGGCTAGAACTGAAAGATAATCTTCCTGGTTTTTGATAATTTCCAGAGCTTTGGAGACGGTATCATCATGTTTCAATAATGTGGAAATACGGGCTGATGTGCTACCAAGCTTTTCTGCGAATTCGGATTCCAGTGAGTGTTTAATTTCCTGCAGATTTTTATCAAATTCCTGGTCCTTTTCTTTCTCCAGTTTCTGCAGAGCTACCGTTACCAGGTCAGTCAAATCTGCATTGTATTTTTCAACAGCGGCAATTTCCAGGAATTCCTCTAACTCGGGCTCACCTTCGATATCAAAATCCATATCTTTCTGTTGGAGATAACTGCGAAATCCGTCCAGGATCTCATCGGTTACCGTGAAACCATTGCTGAGTTGCATATCAGGATGGTTGGCCAGATAATCCACCGTAAACCGGAAAAAATGTCCCTGTGACCATAGCGCAATAAGGTATTGATCAATTTTTTCTCTCTCGACCTCAATATCCGGCTGAATGCCTCCTCCGCCAAAAACCACTCTCCCGTTGCGGGTGAAATATTTTTTGTGGTTGTTGTAATCCACACTGTCGCTTAGATCAGTAAATACATCTTTGTTTTTCTTGTAGTCATCCTTTTGGATACACCGGCCGGAAGGAATGTAATACTTGGCAGTAGTAATTTTCAAAAAAGCATCGTTCACTTTGTCCACCGGATAGACTTGCTGAACCAACCCCTTTCCGAAGGTTTTTGAACCGATGACAATACCCCGGTCCAGATCCTGAATGGCGCCAGCAACAATTTCGGAAGCACTGGCACTGCCGCCATCCACCAGAACCACCAGGGGAATATTGGGCAGTAAGGCGCTTTCGGTAGTAGTGAACTGGTTATCCTTTTCATGATTGCCGCGGGTTTGTACCACCACTTCTTCCTTTGGCAGGAAGATGTTGGAGACCTCCACTGCCGAGGCCAGTAACCCGCCCGGATTACCCCGCAGATCTAAAACCAGTCCGTCAATCGCTCCCTTCCTGTGCAAATTTCTCACTGCTTCTCGCACTTCACTGCCGGCTTTATCTGAGAAACTGCTTAAGCGGATAAAGGCAATTCCCGGTTCGATAAAATCTGCATAGGGGACATCTTTAATGATGATATCCTGCCGGGTGAGAGTAAGCTTGATCGATTCATCCAGGCCAGGCCGTTGAATTTCCAGATCGACCATGGTCCCGGCCAATCCCCGCAATTTGCTGGAGGCTTCATCCAGGGTTAACTGGTCGGTCTGAGTCCCATCGATGGATATAATGATATCCCCGGCTCTGATCCCGGCCCGTTGGGCGGGTGTATCATCTATCGGGGAAATGACGGTTATTTTTCCCTCCTGCTTGCCAATTTCCATACCCAGACCTCCATATTTCCCCTTGGTGATAATTTCCAGTTGCTCACTGCCTTTCTTTTCAAAAAATACGGTGTAAGGATCCAATTCCTGGAGAATACCCTGAATAGCGGATTTACTTAATCCTTCCGGATCCACTTCATCCACATAATTGCGGGCTATAGTTTCATAAACTTGCTTAAGATAGAACAGGCCTTTATCAAGTTTCAGGTATATTTCTTCATTACTGGCGTAGCTGCTGTTTAGTATGGCGATGGAAAGAAACAGCAGTAGTACCAGAAGCATTACCTGGGGCCATAGTGTTTTTCTGAACATTTAAATCCTCCATTAGGAAAATGATAAAAGGTATATTGTGATTGCTGAAAAAAGTTTCTTCAATAATTTATTTAAACAAAATTCTTTGACCCGGCAATTTCTGAATGAGTAGTCATTGGGTGTCTTTGATTTTCCAGTGACTTTTGATCGTTATCCAGATTTCCTCTGAGATCTCTAGAGCCGGGCGGTCCCCCTGAATAACCAGGAATCGTTCAGGTTCTCTCTTACTTATTTCTAAGAATCCCCTGCGAATATGGGTGAAGAAATCCAATCCACCCTTCTCCAGCCGGTCTTTTTCATGCCTATTGGATTGCTGGCGTTCTTCTGCTTGATCTGGGGCGATATCGATAAAAAATGTGAGATAAGGCTGAAGACCGGCGGTAGCAAAAAGATTGATAACTTCAACGACTTTCAGATCCAGTCCGCGTCCATATCCCTGATAAGCGGTGGTTGAATCGTAAAAACGATCGGCAATGACATATTCACCCTTTTCCAAGAGCGGGATAATTTTTTGATGCACCAGCTGTGCCCGGGCCGCTTCATATAAAAACAGTTCAGTCCTTTCATTCATTTCACTATAATCGGTGCTCAACAGAATATGTCGAATTTTTTCTGAGATGGTTGTTCCACCAGGTTCTCTCACCAAAACCGGCTTAATTTGATGATAGGACAATCGGTTTAACAGCATCTGAATTTGGGTAGTTTTGCCGGAGAAGTCAATTCCCTCGAAAGAGATAAAATTTTTATAAATTTTCATTTCATTTACAAGCTGGTTTAAGGTTAACTTTGCCATGCCGGATATTACTATGCATCTGTATGAGGATGAGTTAATTGTTTTTTTAAAATATCACCAGCATATCTATAAATTAAGACATGAAGTTATCAATTGTCATCCCGGTTTACAACGAAAAAAAGTACATTCAGGAGATTGTGCGGAGAGTACGCCAGGTTAATCTTTCCGGGATAGAGAAGGAAATTATTATTGTTGATGATTATTCCGATGACGGCAGCAGACAGGTTATCAAAGAGCAGCTGGAATCACTGGTTGATAAAGTGATTTACCAGGAAAAAAATAAGGGGAAAGGAGCGGCACTACGCAGCGGATTTCAGGCAGTAACCGGGGACATTGTGATTGTACAGGATGCTGACCTAGAGTATGATCCGCAGGAATATGATAAATTGCTCAAACCTATCCTGGATGAGAAAGCTGATGTGGTGTATGGTTCGCGCTTTGTCGGAAGTGAACCCCATCGGGTTTTATTATTCTGGCATTATGTAGGAAATAAAATTTTGACTTTATTATCCAACATGTTTACCAACATGAACCTCACCGATATGGAGACCTGTTATAAAATGTTTCGCCGGGAAGTACTGGATGGTGTGAAAATTGAACAGGATCGTTTCGGATTTGAGCCGGAAATCACTGCCAAAGTAGCTCGCCGTCACTGGCGGATCTACGAAGTTGGTATTTCTTATTCCGGGAGAAACTATGCGGAAGGCAAAAAAATAAAATGGAAAGATGGCCTTTCTGCTATCTGGTATATTCTGAAGTATAATCTTTTTAGATAAGCATAAATAAACTGGCTTTCACTCTTACCTATCAGAAAATTTTCTTTTACCAACTTCACCGGGTGCGGTATTTTTAAGAAGCAATACCGCTGCAAAAACCAGAAGATCTTCACTCTCTTTAGTTATATCAACAGGCCCTTCTGTTTAATTAACGGGGTGACGTCCCAATTTCTACTCGTTTCCACTTTTTACGTCGAAACCGGTAGTAATTCAGGAAAAAACGGGCTGTTTCATCAACCGATTGAATAGACCACAGACCGGCCAGTCCAAAATGAAATACCACAGTTAGAAGAGAGGCTCCCATGAGTTCAAATGTGAAGACACTGCAAATAGATAACCACATCAACCAGTTTAAATCTGCTCCGCCCCGCAAATTTCCGGCAAAGACAGCATTGACCGCCCGGGGTATCTGCAGGATGGCCAGGGCATAGATCACCTGTCGGCCGTAAGCAATTACCTGCGAATGGCTGGTAAAAGCACCGAGGATATATTTCTGAAAGATGATTAAAATTAGGGCTATTCCGAGGGAGGTGAATAAAGCAACCAGGCCGGCCAGGCGTCCGGTCTTTAAGGCCAGCTGCTCTTGCTCGGCACCCAGATTTTTTCCAACCAGGGTCATCGAGGCAATACCGAAACCCTGGTAGATCATTGACAAGACTGATTGGATCCGGATAAATACCTGATGGACTGCCAGAGGAACTATTCCCATCCGGGCAGCAAAAAAACTTAAAATGAGTTGACCAAAAGCCCAAACCAGCTGTTCCACCGTGGTGGGTAATCCAAGTTTAAAAAGGCGCTTGAAAGTCTCAAAGTTTGGAGTAGTGTATTCTTTGAAAGATAAGAAAAGCACACATTTATGGCTTCGCAGGTAGTAGAGAGTGAGCATAAATCCGACGCTGTGGCCAATTCCAATGGCTAATGCCGCACCTTTGGCTTCCAGCCGGGGAAAGCCGAATTCACCGAATACCAGTAGCGGCAGAAGCAAAATGTGGATCAGGTTGGCGGTAAGATTTATTCTCATGGTGATCATGGTATCACCGGCCATGCGCAGTATTCCCAGGGCAATAAAGTTTACCACAAAGATGGGAGCGAAGAAGGATGCGGTCTTTAACCACTGTACCGCAAACTGTCTTGCCACCGGTTCATCCTCTTTGATAATGTGGGAAATCTGAGTACCCCCAAAATACCAGACCAAGCCAATGATAATGGACATTATTGTTCCCATCATCAAGGCCTTAGCCAGTACATGGTTGGCATTCCAGGAATCACCTGCACCCAGGTAACGCAGAATGATGATGGACGACCCCATGACAAACGTTAATAAAATGGCCAGAGTTAACAAAACAATCTGCAGTGAAATACCTACTCCTGCCAGAGCGGCGGCGGAGAGATGCCCGATAAAAATTGCTTCGATCAGCCAGGTGATGGTCTGGGAAGAAAGATCGAATATCGCGGGTAAGGAGGTTTTAAGAATATCATTCAGCGGTGATTTTTTCGAGGACATTCCCATCTTTACTATCGGATGCCTTCCTTCATACTAACTGTTATTCTTCCAGAGAAAGATGATCATCAAAAAAGGGAGAAAATCAATGCTGATTTTCTCCCGGTAATTCTTAACGGTAGTACTCGTAATAATCTGCGCCAAGGTGGGTGATTTGTTCTTCGCCCATCATGAAACGAAGGGTATTTTTGAGTTTCATTTGTTGAATAAAAAGGTCATGTTCGGGATAAAGATCCGGTAAATGCAGCGGGCTTTTAAAGAAGAAAGATAACCATTCCTGGATTCCGCTAAACTTTGCCCGTTGTGCAAGATCCATATACAGAGCCAGATCCAGAACGATAGGAGCTGCCAGAATGCTGTCACGACAGAGGAAATCGACTTTGATCTGCATGGGATATCCCAACCATCCAAAAATATCGATATTATCCCAACCTTCCTTATTATCCCCGCGGGGTGGATAATAGTTGATTCTTACTTTATGATAAAATTTATGGTATAACTCGGGATATAATTCTGGCTGCAGAATGAATTCCAATACCGATAACTTACTCTCTTCTTTGGTTTTGAAGGATTCAGGATCATCCAATACCTCGCCGTCCCGGTTCCCGAGAATATTAGTGGAAAACCAGCCATGCAATCCTAACATCCGGGCTTTTAAACCGGGAGCTATGATGGTTTTCATTAATGTTTGCCCGGTCTTGAAATCCTTTCCTGAAATGGGGGCGTGAGTCTCTTTGGCCAGTTCAAAAAGTGCTGGAAAATCATGAGAAAGATTGGGAGCGCCATTGGCATATGGAATACCTAATTTCAAGGCTGCATAAGCGTAGATCATGCTTGGAGCAATGGCGGGATGGTTCTTTTTCAATCCTTTTTCAAAAGCTTCCAGACTTTTGTGAACCGCTTCCGGTTTGATAAAGATCTCAGTACTTCCGCACCAGACGATGACCAGCCGGTTCAGGCGGTTTGTATCTTTAAAATTCTGCATATCCTCCATTAACATCTGGGCATAATCCCATTTGGTCTTGGCGGATTTGATATAAGTACCATTTAATTTCTTTACATAGTGTTTATGGAAGACTCCCTTCATCGGTTTGATACTTTCCAATTCCGGACGGATTTTATCAAGTAGTCCTGTTTCCAGCACTCCGGCGGTGATAGCCGATTGATATGCATTATCTTTAAAAATATCCCAACCGCCGAATACCAGATCATCCAATTTGGATAGCGGGATGAAATCTTTGATCTTCGGTACGCGGTGTTCGGTTCTTTTTCCCAACCGGATGGTACCCATTTGAGTCATAGAGCCGATCGGTTTTGCCAATCCTTTGCGAATGGCCATTACCCCGGCAATAAAGGTGGTGGAAACTGCTCCCAATCCCGGGGTCAGTACACCCAGTTTTCCCTTGGCTGGTGCGATCTTTACCTTGGGCATTTTGTCCATTGCAAATCTCCTTCACTTTTTCTCTTAGCCGAATCAGATATCAGATTATATTGAATGATATTTTTTTAGCGGGAAATTTTTATAAAAAAATTTTGCAATCAACGGATTATTCTATCATTTTTTATTTTTTGCTGGTGGCCGGCGGCGGATTTTCTAAAGTCTTTTTAGCCTGTTGTTCAAGCACCCTTACATGATACATTCGCTGGATTGCGGTAAAATTGGACAGAATAGCGATCATCCAGATGACCAATTCCAGTAAATAGGGATGGATGAGAGAGCTCACCCCAATATACACAATACGCTCGGGCCGCTGCATGATGCCTACCTTACATTCAAATCCCAAACCCTCTGCACGGGCCCTGACATAACTCACCATCATTGATCCGCCCAAAGCCAGAAAAACCACGATACTGGTAATAGGATGATCTTTTTGCACAAAATAGATGGCAGTTCCCAAAAACATAAATAGCTCAGCATAGCGGTCCAGACTGGAGTCAAATAGTGCACCGAATTTCGAAGACTGGCCGGTTTTACGGGCTACTTTACCATCAATAATGTCACATATGCCGCTTAACAGGATGAACACCCCCCCCAGCCTGAGATTATGTTTGGCATAAAAGACTGCGCTGATCAGGGAAATAACCAACCCCAGAATGGTGAAGTGATTGGGATGAACCTGAATACGGACAATTCTTTCTATAAAGGGATCAAGACCTTTAAGAAATCCTTTTTGGATAAATTGAGGTAAAATTGTAAAACTTTTCTTTCCCATTTATTGTGGTCCGTTCTTTTTGTTCTGTTCAATAATAAAATCCATACCGGCAATCAAAATAACAACTTCCCCTTTGAGTTTTCGCTCAGACAATGCTGTTAAGATGTCTGAAGCGTAACCGCGAATAAATTCTTCAAATTTCTTTGTGAGCTCTCGAGCGATGACAATATAACGATTTCCCATAATTTTTACAATATCTTCTACAGTTTTCTGAACCCGATAGGGGGATTCGTAGAGGATGATGGTTCCCTGTTCAGCAGCCAATTGCTCCAATATTTTAGTTCTTCCTTTCTTCCGCGGTAAAAACCCCTCGAAGATAAAACGATCGGTGGGAATTCCCGCTCCCACCAGGGCAGCTAACAGGGCAGAAGCTCCAGGAATGGGCACTACCATTATCTGCTGATGAATGGCGGCTGCTACCAGTTTAAGGCCCGGATCGGAAATCAGGGGGGTCCCGGCCTCTGCGATCAGGACAATATTTTTTCCCGCCTGTAATTCCTCGATGACATACGGGATGCGTCGTTCCTCATTATAGGAAAAATAACTGACGACTTTTTTGCTGATTCCAAAATGATGCAATAAACGGGAGGCGGTCCTGGTATCTTCAGCCAGGATGAAATCAACCTGCTTGAGGATATTCAAGGCCCTTAAGGTAATATCTTCCAAATTACCGATAGGGGTACTTACCAGATAAAGTGTTCCTTGACTATGTTGAGCAGTATCGATGTTTTTCCTTTCCGCAAATGAATCATTGCAAATTTGAATGATATCATCAAGACATCCAATAGAAAAATTAACTGTCTTTTCTGAAATCAAGCGGATTTCAGGGAAGATCCCGCCTGGAAAATCGTTTCATTCCCAGAATAAAACAGCTAAAGGTCAATCCTGCCAGAGGTATAATATTGCGATAAAGCTGGATCTCGCCAAACATCTGTTTTTGCGGCAGATAGTAACTAAAGATATTGAATGGCTTTAAGAATGCCAATTCCTCCCAGAACGACCCGATAAAGTGCAGGAGATAAAACGTCAGGGTAATCACCATTGCCGCGGACCCGAATTTTCCCCGCTCTTTACTGTAAACTGCCAGGAGCAGGGAATAACTCGCGATCAGTAAGAAAAGAAACCACAGATTTATTCCGATGTTGCTCAAATTGATAAGGATCTCGGCTGTTCCCTGTTTTTTTAGCATCAAAGCGGTAAACGAACCGGTTAATGCGCCGCTCACCGCAATGAATAGAAAAAAAGCGGTTGACAGGAAGAGAGTGCTGAAAAACCGGTTTCGCTCCAGCGGATGGGAAAGAAGCAATTCCAGCAGTCCTTTTTCCGCCTCACCGCTGATCAGACGGACAGAATAGGCAACGGCCAGAATTCCCATTATCACCAATACCAGAGGATGATTCATCCCAAAGGCAGCTGCCCCTTTAATGGAGAGACGATACATGAATTGCTCATCCAGCAGTACTTTTAAATGGGGAGGTACCTGATTATAAATCGCTTCAAAGATAGGGACATAGTTCAGGGTACTAAAAATCCAGATGATAAGGAATTGCAGGAACCCGATGAAGACAAAACTGAAAATGACAAAAGGTTTCTGGATTTTCCAAAGCAGTTTAAATAAAGGACAGCTAATCATTCTGGTTTTCCCGGTAATAATACAGAAAAATTTCCTCCAGACTGGGCTCCGGAAAGGTAAAATCCTCCAGCGGTAAATTTCCCAATTCCCGCAGCAAGGGCAAAATCTCTCCTTTCACCAGCAGCTCATAATGCAGGTCTTTTTGAGAGATCAACTGCGCTCCCGGCAGGCTGAGCTGATCTACTGCCTGCTTCAATGTGAGGGATAACCGGCGGTAGCGGTTTTTCTTGAGATTTTCCAAGCTCTCTGAAGCGACTAACTTTCCTTTCCGGATAATGGCCACCCGGTCACAGATCCGCTCCACTTCCGTCAGGTTATGGGAAGACAAAAAAATGGTATTCCCTTGCTGCCGGTATTCCTGCAAAAAGTTATAAAATTCTTCCTTTACTAAAGGATCTAAACCGATGGTGGGTTCATCCAGAATCACCAGTTCCGGTTGATGGGAAAAGGCCTGAATGATCCCGATTTTCTGCCTGGTGCCCTGGGAAAGGTGCTTGATTTTCCGGGAAAGTTCTCCCTGCAGGGATAGTTTTGTAATCAGCATATCATGGCCGATTTTATTTTGACCGCGAATCTTACCAGAAAAACCGAGAAATTCTTCGCCAGTCATATTGCCAACCACTGAAAAATCACCCGGCAGATAACCGCAGCGCCGGCGAATTTCCAGTGAGTTCTGCTGAAGCGGTTTTTGGAAAATAATAATCTTTCCGGAAGAAGGACGTAACAGGTCAAGTAATAACCGGATAGTAGTGGTTTTCCCGGCTCCATTGGGTCCCAGAAACCCAAAAATTTCCCCACGGTTCACTTCAAAATTAATCCGGTCAATTCCCGCTGACTTGCCGTAATATTTTGTCAGTTGTTCGACTTGTATAACCGGAATGTTTTCACTCATCGATGGAAGGCCTGGTGTTTTTCTGAGGGATATTTCAGGCGAAAATTTTAATTTCACCGAACACGATGGTTGCCTCAATTCTTATCACTTTAGGATCGGCACCGCTGGATGGTAAGGTATAACTGATATTTTTGAAAAGGCCGCTTTGGTGATTGTCGAAAATATAACTTTCACCGGCTATATAGTTGGCCTTCACTTCAACTGCCAGATTCTGGGGCAGGCGGATGGTCAGCTCACCAAATACCCCATTGGCCCGGATACTGGAATTTTGCTGGAAAATGGCGCGGCTGAAATCCAGGTCAACATCGCCAAATACATTACTGCTGGAAAACTGGCGGATGGTTTGATTATCAAATCTGATTCTGACATCCCCGAAAACATTACTCACATTTTCTCCGCCTGCTATTGAAAAACTTTGATCTGGCCGGTCACCGCTCAGTCTCGATTCATTGCTGTTTTTTTTTGTATCGAATGACTTTCTTGAGCTGATCAGGGCCTGCAATCCCAGGTAGATGAGGATCAGCGGCCAGTATCTCCGGACCATATCGCCGAAATCGAGGTAGTCGAAGTTATGGAGTAAAAAAAGCAACCCCAGGACAATCAGGAAAATTCCCCAAAATAAATTTCTGGATCCTCTGGAAGACATCTTAGCTCTCCTACTATAAGTGTGTTTGATTCGAGATCAGCATATCACCCGGCATTACCTGATACTCTAACCTGAGGTGAAAAATACATCAGGTGTATTTCTTTTTAGCTGGTCATTAAAAATCTTATCGATGTAATTTAGCGAATGCATTGCCCTAGTTTGATAAACGAACAAATTTTATCATCATTACTTTTTAATATTTTATTCATATTTCATCATCTATCTGTGGAGGCGGGGGTACCAGTGGTTCCAATTGGGTGATAAGTTCCGGGATTTGTTCGCGGACTATTCCATAAATCTCCTGGTAGTTGACCATGTCGTATTGATGGCTGAGGACATTTCGCAAACCGATAATTTCCTTCCAGTGAATCTCAGGATGCCGGTCACGAAAAGGTGAGCTGACTCGGCGTGCTGCCTCTCCCAGAATCTCTAGCCCTCGCTCCACCGCCAACCGTGTCATCTCCCTGTCCCTGCCAACTGCCAGAAATTTTTCCAGTGTGACATTATCTGTGAATTCCACGATCGCCCTCGCCGCCTGGATCATGTCCCAGAGAAATGCCGGATCGCGTTCTTCAGGTCGCATAGATCACCTCGTGGTTGCTCAATATGTGATGCCGGCGGAAAGGATTCTTTATAGCCTTTTTTTCTACCAGATCTACTTCCCGCCCGAATATCTCTTTCAACTCCTCTTCAGCCTTCATGTGATCGAATAAGTTCCACTTGGCGTCATCCTGAAATACTACCAACACATCCACATCGCTTTCTGGCCCGAAGTTTTTCCCAAGCGCAGATCCAAAGATAGCTAATTCCTTGATTTTCCACTTTCGGCAAAACTCTATGATCTCATCTTTGGGAATGTATATCCTTAAGTTCATATAGTAATTTAGGATGATTTGCCAGCCTAGGCTAATAAAATTAATGATGGGCAGTAACAGGAAATAAAAAAGCCGGCCATAATGGCCGGCTGAATTGCTGATTGGATCTCCCTCGATTTTAAAAATTATACCTGAATCCTAAAAATATTCTGTTCTCGGTAATCTCTTCTAAAGTTCCCCCCGGAGTGTAAACGTCCTCGCTTTCTCTGCTCCAGGAACTGTAGCGGTAAGTGAGATCAAGATAGGTGCCATAAGCGATTCTCAATCCAATGCCGCCGCTGTATACCTGCTTGTCGCGGTCATAGTCTGCATCTTTCAATGGTGAAGGATAGTAGGCATAACCGCCCCGCAAAAAGAAGTTGGTGTTGGGAAAACCGATCTCGCCTCCCAGATGATAATTGATGGTTTCGCGATAATCTCTCTGCAGGCTCTGGTTTTCATCCAGCAATTCCTGGTAATCGGCATCATAAGGCAGGTCGTCTGGTTTTTCAAAACGGGTTTGTCTCCAGTCATGATAAGTAAGACCGGCGGTTAACTGAATATTTTCAAGATCCAGGCCGATCCCGGCATCGAACCGGAATGGGGTTTTTACCTGATACTCCCAGCTGCTGGGTTCATATTCCAGAGCGTCCACATAACCATCGTCAAATACCAGTTCATCGGAGGATGTATAATCTTCAGTTACCCGGAAGGTGGTGGGAAGTTCTACCGCCAGACCCAGGCGGGCAGAACGGTTCAATTGAAACATGCTTCCAAGTTTCAGGCTATAAGCCTGGTAGTTTGTGATAAGGCCGTGGTTCAGGGAATAGCTGTGGAAATCGCCGGGATAGACATTATATAAATTTTCTGAATCCTCCTGATAGAAATTGAGCTGATATTCTTCCCGGCCGCTCCAGAAATTGAGGGTCGCTCCGACATCGAAAGAAGGAGAAAGAGCAATGGCGCCGGCAAAAGACCACTGATGCAAACCGCCTTCGGCCGTTACCTCCTCGGTCTGCTGCACATCCTGGTCAAAGTTGTACCAATCGTAATTCCCGTTATCATCTTCCAGCTCGAATTCGATTCCATTGCTCCGGGTGTTGAATCCCTCAAAATAAAGATAGTCGTCAAAATCCTTCACGAAATTGTATCCCAGACCAAAGACCAGACTGCCGCGGGTGGCTGGGAGCGGTATAGCAATCCCGAAATTCCGGAAGCGGGTGTAACTAGACTGCATCTGGTATAAATTTCCGGCAAAGATGGCGCTGTTGTCGAATCGAAGGTGCGAAAATTCAGCGCTCACCTGCGTTTTCTTGAGGGAAGCCAGTCCGGCTGGATTCCAGTAAATGGCTGAATAATCGGCTGATGAAACCACTCCGTTCCCTCCCATGGCGATATCCCTGGCACCAAACCCAATTTCATCCTGCCTGATGTGAATGGCATCACTGGCACTCTGAGAAGGTGCGAAGGAGATGAACAGCAGTATGATCCCGATTACCGGCAGATACTTTTTCATTTTAATTTCTCTTTCACTCGTTTTTATGGTTAAAACTGCCTTCATTTTCATCTGCTTTTCTTAACGGGATTTCCGTCCGGCTGATGAATTCTGACGTCCGCTGTTGTTGCTCTTATTTGCATCCGATTTTTGCGGGCGCATTTCACTTGAATTGCTGCGGCTGGGAGCTGGAGAACTGTAAGAACTGCGTGATTCCGGTTTGGCCGGAGCAGTGTATTTTGGCGCGCTTGGCTGCTCCGTTGTTTGTGGCCGGTACTGATTGTTATTGGTCGTTTCTTTTGGACGAGTTTCGGTCCGTGTTTCCGGCCGGTTGATCCTGCCGGAATTTTGTTCGACGTTCCGGTTATCATTTTTTACCCGTTCGTTTGAGCGGTTACTATTCTCGGCCGGCTGTTTTTTTGCCGGAGAACGGAAGATCTCAGATTCCCGCGAGATGCTGGATGAAGCAATCTGTTTTTCCGCCGGCTTCTGATTACTCCGGGTAATCTGTCTGTTTTTGACCTCTTTAATTTCACCGGAGGAATTGTTCTGCGAACGAATATCATTCCGCGGGGCCTTTTTCTCTACGATTCGCGAATCACGGCCCGAATTATCAGACTTCCGGACGACAGTTCGTCCACTTTGACTCCCGGTGTTTTGTCTACTTTTCTGAGATCCGGTGTTTGAACGTTTTACAATCCGGCCGGGATTAGAAGTAACCGCACCGGGATCCTGATGGCTGTTGGACGGGGTACGGCTGGCGATTCTCCTTCCATCGACAGGCTGCCTTTTGTCCCAATCCCGTTTATTATACTCCCGGTCCGGGGCGGTAGGATGATGAGGATTATCATAAATCGGATAAGGATAATACACATAGATTGGATAATAGACTGGATATGGATACCAGCCGGTATTCCAATACCAGGGATCATACCAGGTTATGAAAGGTTCCCAGCAGTAATACGGGGGTTGATAATATACCGGGTAGAACCAGGGTCGATGATGGTAATATGGATAACTTACACCAATATGGAAATAAAAACTAAACCGGTCATACCCACTTGAATAATAGTATGGATCATACCAGGGATCATAATCATAAACGGTGTATTTCACTTTTCGCAGGTAATCGTTATAGCCATAATAATTTTCTTCCACCACCAACCGCGAGGGACGAAGTGATAGCTGACTTTCGGAATATTCAGGTGCCTCTTCACCCTGGTAATACATTTCATCAGCGTCAGGAGTATATGAGCTGGTATAATTGTCCTCATCGATGTCATCATAAGGTCTGGCACTCTGAAAAGTGGTATAACATCCATTCAGGATGAACAGTAAAGCGGTTAAGAACATGATTTGACTGAAATAAAGCGAGAATCCTTTCATGGCAACTCTCCTTTCTTTATGACAATTATTAATGACGCAGTTGATCGGATCATTCCGGAACAATGCCAGCCAATTCAAAGGCCGGGAAATTAAAAGATAAAACGACCCTTTGGCCAGATAGGGGAGAATAGCACCAAGGGATTCAAACCGGCTAATGTCCGGGACCTGTGAGATAAATCCTAAAATTTGAGTAACCATTTTCTTTTTCCTCATTCGTTTCAAGGCAGCATAGTTCAAAGTTGGTGCCAATCGCCAGCAGGTTGAAGTCTATATTTGTTAAATATAGAAATATTAATAAGTTAAACAAGGAGGATAAATGGTCACCGATGATCACCAGATCTTTTTCTGATAACCAGCTTTGCAGTGTAACTGCTAACTAAGTTAGCAGTTATGATAGAATTTGATTTTAGTTGCCTGGAGAGTCAGGAATTTGGTAGGTAACGCCGTTTTTAAGCGGGGTTATTTTTTGATCTGAAGCTTATAGCGCTGAATCTTTTTCTGCAGTCCCACCCGGCTTAATCCTAATTCCCTGGCGGTATGGGTAATATTGCCTTGGTTTTTTTCCAGGATTTCAGTAATAAAAAGCTTTTCAATTGATTCAGTCATTTCTTTAAGATTACCCGTGCCCGGCAGCAGGGAGGCAATGTCCATCTTCTGGCCGGTAGTATGAACCGAAATCAATTCCGGGGTGATGAAAGTATCAGGATCTGCCAGGGTGATGGCCCGTTGGATCTCGTTTTCCAGTTCCCGTACATTTCCGGGGAAGGGAGCCGTCAATAGCAGTTGCAGGGCTTCTCGCTGAATGCCCCTGATTTTTTTACCCAGCCGTTGCTGATATACTTGTATGAAATGATCCACCAGTAATGGGATGTCTTCCCGCCGGTCCCGCAGCGGGGGAATCCGGATAGGGAAAACATTCAACCGGTAGTAGAGATCCTCGCGAAAAGAGCCTTTCTGGATGGAATTCTGCAGATCTTTATTGGTAGCGGAGATAATCCGGACATCCACTTTAATATCCTGCTCCGAACCCAGCGGCCGGATTTCGCCTTCCTGCAGCACCCGTAAAATCCGCAGTTGAAAAGCGGCTGAGGTATCGGCAATTTCATCTA
The DNA here is from genome assembly GCA_001771055.1 of Caldithrix sp. RBG_13_44_9. Lineage (GTDB taxonomy): Bacteria > Calditrichota > Calditrichia > RBG-13-44-9 > RBG-13-44-9 > RQOF01. The sequence continues at coordinate 5,783 of MESS01000110.1, read as the reverse complement.
AAAAAATGGTACCGCCATCAGCAATCTCAAATAAACCTTTCTTATCCCGGGCGGCGCCGGTAAAGGCACCTTTGCTATGGCCGAATAGTTCGCTTTCCAGCAAGCTATCAGGAAGAGCAGCACAGTTTTGGGCGACGAACAGTTTATTTTTCCGGGAACCGTTGTAATGAATAGCCCGGGCAATTAATTCTTTGCCGGTGCCAGTATCACCGATCAATAAAACGGTGGTATCGGAAGGGATCACCTTTTTAATCAGCCGAAAAACTTCCTGCATCGCTTTACTCTGACCAATCATGCTGTCGAATTCGTATTTTTTCTCTGCCTCCTGGTGGAGTATTATATTTTCCTGC
>MESS01000110.1:3871-5425 GCA_001771055.1 Caldithrix sp. RBG_13_44_9 | reverse complement strand
TTCATTGGCGGCCTGCAGTTCGATCAGCAATCGCCGGTTTTCCTTCAATAAAAAGTGTCTCTCGGCAGCCTGTTTAATGATTAATTTTAAATCCTCCGGCTCCCATGGTTTGCTGATGTAGTGATATACCTGTCCGTCATTGATTGCCTGGATGATAGCTTCCACGTCGGTATAACCGGTGATTAAGATCCGTACCGCCTCTGGCTGAATCTCCATACATTTCTGAAAGAGCTCGACTCCGGACAAACCTGGCATCCGCTGATCGGCCAGTATCACGGCTATTTCCTGATGTTTTAAAACTTCCAGGGCGGCCTGGCTGGTCAGGGACAGAATCACTTCGAAATCCCTCCGCAGGATGCGATATATGGCGTTCAGGCTGGCCTGTTCATCGTCCACCACTAATATTTTTGCAAGGTTTGGATCGGTCATTAATATCTCTAAACTGGGAAATAAATTGAATTACCCGGAGCTATCCGGTTCCTTTTTTTGAGAATCAGGGACATCCGGGGAAATCGGAAGCTGGATCAAAAATGTAGTACCGATTCCCTCTTTACTGCTGAAGGAAATCTGCCCGTGATGTTCCTTGATGATGTTGTAGCTGATGCTCAATCCCAGACCTGTGCCTTTTCCAACCGGTTTGGTGGTAAAGAATGGATCGAAGACTTTGTTCTGGTATTTAACCGGAATCCCTTTCCCGTCATCCCTGATACTTATTTCAACCTGATTTGCCCTCTGTTCGGTCTTGATCCAGATATTTCCCTTCTGTTCAATGGCCTGGATGGCATTCAGCAGAATATTCATAAAAACCTGATTGATGTTTCCGGGATGACAGTAGACCTGCGGCAGGGAATGATGTTCTTTGTGAACTTCAATCCGGTTCTTCAATTCATTGTTGAGCAACAACAGGGTGGATTCCAGTCCTTCATGCAGATCAACCCACTTCATGGCTGCCTCGTCCAGCCGGGAAAAATTACGCAGATTCTGAACCACGTTTTTCACCCGCAGGCTTCCCTCCAGACTTTCCCGGACCAGCGACTGGAGATCCTGTTGAATGTAATCGAAATCATATTTTTCTTTTAATTGCCGGAGTTGGTCATCAAATAGATTCTTCATGCCTGCCTTGGGAGTTTCACCCTTGAGCATGGTTAACAGATCAGATATGGCCAGAGCGTAGTTCTCAAGCTCCTTCATATTGGCATAAATATAACTGATGGGATTATTGAGCTCGTGGGCTACTCCGGCGACCAGTTGACCCAGGCTGGCCATTTTTTCACTTTGCACCAGCTGGCTCTGGGTATTTTGCAGATCACTGAATAATTTTTTCAGTTGCTCATTATTTTCCTGGAGTTTTTGGTAGGCAGACTCCAGTTCAGCCAGATATTTTTCGCGAGTTTGGGCCTCGGTGATTCGCTGGGTAAGTTGTTTGGTCTCTTCAATATACTGATTATTTTCGATGGCAATGGCTGCCTGGGCGCTCAGAGTTTCAAAGACTTCCAGGTCTTCAGCGGAAAATTTCTGAAAAGTACCCGGCTTACCAACCACCAACACCGCAAA
>MESS01000110.1:0-3840 GCA_001771055.1 Caldithrix sp. RBG_13_44_9 | reverse complement strand
TAAGCTTGCGAATACTCCCAGGAGGAGTAAGGCTGAATATTGTTTTTACCACTTGGTTCCAGCAGGTTTTGCCGGATGGTTTCAGCCAGCCGGCCCCGCTGGAGATCGGACAGCGAACCGGTTTCAGACAAAATATTTAACTGGCCATTTTCTATCCGATAAGCCAGACAATATTCCGGCTTTATTATTTCCTGGATGGTGGCCACCAGCTTTTGAAAGAGTTCGTGGTTGTTTTTAATCAAGATCAATTGCTGTGAAAATTGCCGTAACAGCTGCCGGTATTTGTTCCTTCTGATCTCCAGCAGCCGGATTTTTTCCATGAAGAAAGAAAGCAGGGCAAACAGCCCGAATAATGACAGCAGCTGTATGGTAAGCCGGAGATACAATGGATCATCCTGCAAGGCGATAAAAATTCCATATAAAAGCAGGATAGTCAGAGAAAAGAAAATAATGATATTGCGGGTAGCCCAGTGGTATCGTCGGGTGGAAAAGAGGACATATCCGACCAGAAGGCCGATCAGCAGCAGGTAGAGCAGGGTACCGATCCAAAAATCCCGGTTTCCACTTATCCGGTAAAGATATTGATAACTTCTATAGATCGTTTTCAGCGGATCCTGGTATTCATCCACGGTATATCTTTGACCGGGTTGCAGGCTGGAAAGTCGTTTAATCACTCCATTAGGGAAATGGATTTCTGCCTGGTAAAAATGATTGGCTGACACTCCAAAGTGAACCACCAGACTGTTTTGGGAGAGATATCCCCCTCCACCGTTGATTTCCCGGTATCCGACCAGGCTGGAATCGTTTTGGTACAGCCATATTTTAGCGCCGATAGCATCCCGGTTGGATCGTATTCCTGTCAACTGCAGTTGGATAAAATTGGAATTATTGCTGGAGTTGATGTATAAGATGCTGTTGGTATCTTTGTTGGATACGAAAAGATCCAGATCACCATCCTGGTCAAGATCGGCGCAGGCCGCGCCAGTGCTGTAATATTTGGTATGGGAATGCGCCGGACAGGACTCTTCAAATACTTTTTGGAAAATGGTATTTCCCTGGTTCATATACAACATATTCGGACCGATGGCATTTACCCAGATATCCTGGAATCCATCGTTATTAAAATCAGCCATCACACTGCCATAGGATGGATAGGGCAGGTTTAGAGCGGATTGTCCGGTAATATCCTGGAAATGCCACCGACTGTCGCCCGGTTGATTATCATTGCGATACAGAGCCGACTGGCCGTCACGGTCGGTTATCAGGAGATCAAGATCTCCATCATTATCGATGTCTCCGAAAGTTACACCGTTGCTGTTCAGCGAATCAGATAAATGCCGGATAGCGGGATACACTTTTTCGAAACGGTTATTTCCGGTATTCTGGTAGAGAATATCGGGTCTGAACCAGTTGCAGACGTAAAGATCCGGGTAACCGTCCTGATCCAGATCTCCAAAGCTGGCACCCTGGCTCACGCTGTTATCATCCAATCCCCACGGCTTGCTCACATCTCTAAAATTACCCCGCCCGTCGCCCAGGAAAAGCCGGTTCGAATGATGTTCATCGGTAATAAAAAGATCCAGGAAACCATCTTTATTGACATCGGCCCAGAAAGCGCCGTTACCATCCAGCGGAAGTGAAATACCGCCTTCCTGGGTGATGTTTCGGAAGCGGTGATTTTTTTGCTGCAGGAAGAGCTGAGTAGTTATTCCCCAACCCGTGATGGTGATATCGGCCAGACCATCATTATTCAGATCGGCGGCTCCTGCACCCAGTTCCAGATTTCTGCGTCCGTAGGGCATCAAGTTTCCGCCCAAACCGGATTGGATGGTATAATCCAAAAAGGGAGCACCTGGTCCCAGATTGATAAAAAAACGGTTGAGATTGCGAAAGGCTACTATATATAGATCGGGCCAGTTGTCCTGGTCAACATCCCGGAACACCACCCCATAACTGTCATCGAAGTCTGGCAAAAGATAACTCGATTCGGTGAAGAGAAAAGAATCGGCCGAATCAGTCTGGGCCGGTAACTGGAATACAAAAAGTAAAAAAATAATAAAACCAGTGGCAATAAAAATCTTGCTGGATATCCGGTTAAAATATTGAGGCAACTGTATGTTCAATTTTAACATGAGTCTGCCAAAAATTTAGATTGGCTCAATTCCCTAAACAAGCAGAAATTGAGGATTTCAGAAAGAGTGTCATTTATACTGCCGCCGGCTTTTTGACCATCACCTGAAAGCCCTCTTTTCAAGGAAATATTTCTTTTGTTTGAGAATATTTTCTATATTTACCGGGAATTTGTGAGCAAATAAAGTAACGGCAGGCAGGATTATCTTGATTCTGAAGGTAAAAAACGGTAAAAAAATCCTGGAAAAGACCGCTCAGCTGGCCAGCCAATTGAAGATGGAAGTGTTTACGGTTGGGGGATTTGTGCGCGATCTCTACCTGGGTCAGGAAGGTACCGACATTGATTTTGTGGTTCTGGGCGATGCTATGGAATTTGCCCAGGCCTTCCAAAAACAATTTCGCAGTGGAAAGGTAGTTACCTATCCCCGTTTTGGTACCGCTATGCTGCATTATCGTGACTATAAATTAGAATTTGTCACTGCCCGTTCAGAACACTATGATTCCCGGTCCCGCAAACCGAGAGTGAAGAAAGCTGATCTGCAGAGCGATCTTACCCGGCGGGATTTTACCATTAACACTCTGGCATTGGATATAACACCTGCACATTTCGGCCGGCTGATCAACTTATTGCATGGGCAGGAAGATATTGACAGCAAAATAATAAAAACCCCGCTTGATCCGGCAGTGACCTTCAGTGATGATCCATTGCGGATCTTGCGGGCCATCCGTTTTGCCACGGTTTTGGACTTCCAGATAGAATCCAATACCTATCAGGCCATTCTGGATACCCGCCAGCGCCTGGAAATTATCTCCCAGGAACGGATCACCGAAGAATTGCGGAGAATGTTACTGGCAGACCAGCCTTCCCGGGGAATTTACCTTATGAAGGAGACAGGGATTCTGGATATTATCCTTCCGGAGTTAACGCTGCTGGCAGGAGTTGACCAACGGCAGGATTTTCATCACAAAGATGTTTTTGACCATACCCTGCAGGTTCTGGATAACATCAGCCCAAAAACGGATTCGTTTGAATTAAGGATGGCTGCACTCCTGCATGATATTGCTAAACCACAGACCAAACGTTTCGTGGAAAATATTGGATGGACCTTTCACGGTCATGAGGATCTGGGCGCCAGGATAGTCGGTGAGATAGGAAAGCGGATGCGCTTGCCGCTAATCTCCATCAAATATCTGCAAAAATTGGTGAGACTGCATCTGCGGCCGATGCAGCTGGTGGATGATTCGGTGACAGATAGTGCTTTGCGGCGATTGATGGTCGAAGCCGGCGCAGAGCTGGAAGATCTCATGCTTTTGTGCCGGGCGGATATCACCTCTAAAAATCCACTGAAAGTGAAACGGTATCTTACCAATTTTGATCATGTTGAAAAGAAGATGAAAGAAGTGGAAGAAAGAGATAAATTACGGGAGTTTAAACTGGCCATTGATGGAAATGTCATTATGAAAACTCTTGATATTCAGCCGGGCCCGACGGTAGGTAAAATTAAAGACGCCATTTTTAATGCGGTGATGGAAGGCCTCATTCCCAATCAGGAAGAAGCCTGTTTTCAATATATGCTGACCATTAAAGATGATTATCTGAAGGAGATAAAGAAGATCGACAGCGAATAATTCTTTTAGCCTGAATTATTTAAAACCACCAAGTTTGTATGTTAAAAAAGAGTTGAAATGACAGGGATCTCCTTAGTATAT
>MESS01000109.1:20186-20319 GCA_001771055.1 Caldithrix sp. RBG_13_44_9 | reverse complement strand
GGAAACCTATATCCACCGGTTGATTGAACCCATTACCCAGGAAATTAACCAGCACAACATTAAAGCAGAAGTTCAGGGCCGTCCCAAACATCTGTACAGTATCTACCGGAAGATGAAATCGCGCAACAAGCCG
>MESS01000109.1:18661-20050 GCA_001771055.1 Caldithrix sp. RBG_13_44_9 | reverse complement strand
AATTTAATGCTTATCAGTCACTACACACCACCGTAGTTGATAAATCTGGGCGAATGATTGAAGTTCAGATACGTACATCCGAGATGCATCGGGTGGCCGAGATGGGTATTGCTGCCCATTGGCGTTATAAGGAAGGTAAAGCCGGTGAAAATTCTGATGATTTAGATAACCGGCTGTTATGGGTCAGACAGTTATTGGAACAGTATGATGAAGGTGAAACGGTTGATGCCAAAGATTTTTTAGACAGTCTCAAAATCAACCTTTATCAGGATGAGGTTTTTGTATTTACTCCCAAAGGTGACGTGGTAAAACTTCCCCGGGGATCTACCCCGGTTGATTTTGCTTTTGCCATTCATACCAATGTGGGAATGCATTCCATCGGAGCCAAGGTAAATGGCAAAATTGTTCCGCTTAAATCAATTGTAAACAGCGGTGATCAAATCGAAATCATTACCAGCCAGAATCAGCATCCCAACCAGGACTGGTTGACTTTCGTTAAAACCGGGAAAGCGCGTCACCATATCCGCAAATATTTAAGGGAGATCCAGTTTGATCATAGTGTCAGTTTGGGAGATGAGATATTAACTAAATATTTTAAACGATATCATATCAAGTTGACCGATTCCCATCTTGAAGAGTTAGTCAAGAAATTGCATTTTGATGATTTTAAAAACATGAAAGCTGCTATTGGCAGGGGGGATGTCTCCATTGAAAAAATATTTTCGACGATCTCATCCGAAAAATTAAGAGAACCGAAGGATAATTTAATAGACAAATTTTTGCGGAGAGGGAAAAAACGGTCGGCAGTACAAGTGGAGGGCGTAGATCATATTGTAGTGCATATTGGGAAGTGCTGTCAACCTGTGCCGGGGGATGATATCATCGGTTATCTTACTAAGGGTAAAGGAGTAACAATTCATCGAAACAATTGCCCCAATATTCAACGCCTGGTGCAGGTTAAAGATAGAACAATCCAGGTAAATTGGACGGTGGAAGCAGATGAAAAATTCAAGGTTCAACTGGCTTTGCTGGGAGAAGATCGTCATAATTTACTGCGGGACATTACCCAGGCCATTTCCTCTCAAAATACCAATATTATTCATGTTGATTTGAAAGCTAAAGATAAGCTGGTCACCGGTAAATTGATTATCGAAGTAAAAAATCTTCCACATTTGACCAGAGTCATAAATTCCATCAGCAAATTGAAAGGAATGCTTAGTGTGGAAAGGGTAGAGGGAATGTTAAAGAAAAAAGTTTCGTAAAACTGAAGGAGATTTGAATATGCCAGATTATGTTTATTTATCCCAGGAGGGATATGATAGAATTTTAAAAGAATTAGAAGATTTAAAGCATGTCAAGCGGCCTGATATTTCTAAAAAAATAGCGGAG
>MESS01000109.1:17514-18605 GCA_001771055.1 Caldithrix sp. RBG_13_44_9 | reverse complement strand
TGCCTCTCCGGTTGGCAAAGCTCTGTTGGGCAGAAAAATTGGCGATGTGATCGAAATCAGAGTACCGGCAGGGCTTTTAAAATATCAGGTGATGGATCTGAAGTTATCCATTTAACTGGAAACTTTATATTTATGGGAAGCGTTAGTATTTCTATTTAGGACTGGAGGAAATGAATGTCTGGTGATGTGAACGAATTAAAAAAACTTTATCGCTCGAAACAGGATCGTTACTTAGGGGGTGTGGCAGGAGGATTGGCCGAATATTTCCGGATAGATGCCAATCTCTTCCGCATTTTATTTATCCTGATTACTTTTACCGGCGGAATTGGACTTGTTCTTTATATGGTCGCTCTTTTCATTATTCCAGAAAATCCAAAACAGGATGAAAAAGTTATAAAGCGTTTGGAAAAGGACAGTACTTTTTTACTGGCTGTCATTTTGATTCTATTTGGGATTCTAATGCTCAGCCGGGAATTCGGATTATTTGACTACTTTCATTTTTGGAGAATTCCCTGGACCATTATCTGGGCTGTTTTCCTTATCTTTATTGGACTCCTCCTTATCTTCGCCTCTAATAAATATAGAGCAGGCAGTGGGCAGGGAGAAGAGACTGCTTATTTTACCTCGATTTTAAAACAGATCTACCGCAGTCGTGATAACCGAATGATTGCCGGAGTTTGCGGAGGACTGGGTGAATATTTTAAAATTGATCCTTCAATCGTCCGCTTACTTTGGGTGTTTGCCGCTTTCACTTCCGCTGGCCTGGGGGTGTTAATTTATGTCATTCTTATTTTTGTTTTCCCCGAAGCTACCGAAGAAAGCGGTTATAATCAGGCCAGATCAGAATAATTTGAGTACGGAATCTGAACACTCAGCTTAGCTAGTCAGATTAACAGACCCAAATTTTTCTAATTAATCTGCTGGCCTCTTTAGGGTTTTGGCTGTTCCATTTTGGCAATCAGAGTTTCCGGATCTTCCATGAATTTCTGCTTACAATATTCACTGCAGAAGCCATACAACTGATCTTTATATATCGAGGTATCCTTTATTGCATGTTCAGTCAGATCCATACCACATACCAAATCAGTGGT
>MESS01000109.1:10355-17495 GCA_001771055.1 Caldithrix sp. RBG_13_44_9 | reverse complement strand
TTTATGATAGTCATACATACACTTGGTCAAGTCTTTCAAGATGGAGTTTCAATTTAAAATAGATTAATGTTGAATATTATAATTTTAATTGTTCTGAGTTATTGTAATCCCTCTTTGGGTTAAATAAAACTGGCATTTTCCCTGGTGGCACCATTTAAGACGGTTGCCAGGGTAAACTGGGTAAAGGTATTAAAGTAAATCTTATTTGACCTTAAAATATTTTTTCATAAATTTTGAAAAATGCTCTGTATCAATGATCTCAGATCTTCATGAATTCTTTAAGGCTTTAGGCGATTTTACCCGGTTGAGGATCATCAATCTTCTTATTCATCTCCCCGCTCTTAATGTCAACGATTTGTGTGCTATTTTAAATCAGCCGCAGAGTAAAATCTCCCGGCATTTGAATGTACTTCGTAATACGAAATGGGTAATTTTTACCCGAAGAGATAAATGGATTTATTATAAGGTGAATCCAGAAGTCAACCAATTGTTATTAAACGTTTTGAAAGAAATATTTCAAGGTCATTTACAATATGAGTCAGACCTGAAAAATGCTCGAAGCAAGTACGGAAATGAGCTTATGAAAAAACAGATTACCTGATTGATTCCACATAAATCCTTCATCTTAGAGAAAAGATATTTGGCTTGCATTCGGAACCAGAATAATATATAATTTGTTATAGTCATAAAGTAAGGAGTAAAAAAATGGTACGAGTTGTATTTTTATTCGCGTTGATTGTATTAGTACTATCCGTATTTACGGTAGGCACCATTGCACAAGATAAAGACTTTAAATATGTCGGTGCCAAGAATTGTAAAATGTGTCACAGTTCGAAAAAAAGTGGTGAAGCTTTCAATATCTGGGCAGCTTCCGCTCATGCCAAAGCTTATTTGACTCTGGCTTCAGAAGAATCTAAAGCCATTGGCAAAAAAATGGGTATTGAAGATCCTCAAAAAAGTGATAAATGTCTGAGTTGTCATGTTACCGGGCATGGCCAACCCGCCGCAAAATTTGATAAAACATATCTGGTGGATGAAGGCGTAACCTGTGAAGCCTGTCATGGAGCTGGTAGTATATATAATCCCATGAAAATTATGAAGCAGATAAAGGCTGGCGAAGTTAAAGCCGCGGATTATGGATTGATAACACCTACTGAAGCAAGTTGCAAAACCTGTCATAATGAAAAATCACCCACTTTCAAGGGATTTGATTTTCAAAAATATGCGGTGCAAATTGCCCATCCTACCCCAAAGGAATAAAACCATATAAGTTATTGGATTAAAAGGGCTTGAAAACAAGCCCTTTTTCATATCCAGGGGAATTCTCATCACTGGCTGTGAAAAGATGATCGGAGAAATTATTGGAAGACCTGGGACTCCATGACAAAATCGAAATAAAGAACCGGGTATTTGATATCCATACGGGTATAGTTACCCAAACTAAAAAAATAATTTCTGAAGTGTTCGAGAAAGGAATGTTTCTCACTTCCAAGGAACTTCCCATAGATGTGCGGAATGATAAGCGAAAAATAAATTATGAATTTCTGAATGAAGTAACCAAATCCTTCCATAATTCAATTATTGATGAGATTGAAGCACTTTATCTGATTGAAGAAAAACTGGAGAAGTTTAAACATCCAATCTCCCATTTTCACCTGGCCAGTCTATTTCTTAAACGTAATTTATTCCTGGAAGCTATCAGACAATTTAAAAAAGCGATCGACTATGATGTTAAAAACATCCGGGCCTATATCGGATTGGGAATTTCCTATTTGAAATCAAAAGAATTTTCCAAGGCCGCCGAAATCCTTAAAAAGGCCTTCGATTTTGGAGACAGATACCCTGATCTGTTGAACTATTGTGGTTTAGCCTATCTTTTCAATGGTAATTATGATCGTGCGATCAGTTTATTAAAAGATGCGGTGGATCTGAATCCCAATTATTATGAATGCCAATTCAATCTGGGAGTGGCGCTTTATAAATCGGCTCTGGATGGAGCCAAAGATCCTAAAGCTGTGGCAGTTCCTGCTAGAGTAATCATCTATCTGAAACAGGTAAGAGACCTGGAAAAATATCGGTATGTTACCTGGCAGAAACAATTCAATCAGTTGTTGGAATTACTGAAAGACAACAATCATGAGGTGATTGTTCCGGAGATCGAAAATTTTCAATTGAAATTGATTGATTTTTCTCCCGAAAAGGACAAAATTTATGAGTTTTTTTTGCGTTTTCTTTTTGGGGGGAATGAACTAACTCATGATATCATTAAAAAATATGAAGGATATTTTGTAGCAAAAGATGATGCCACCCAAAATTTTCCGGACTTCTGGAACGATTTAGGAGTATTTAACCTGATCAAAAGCCGGAATTACTACTTACGTTCCCTCTCCGAATTTGAAAAAGCCATCGAAATCTCTCCGAAATTCGGTGAAGCAAAAAAATACCGTGACATGATCAAAGGTAATGAGAAAGGCTTCCTAATTCTTCTGCGAGCTATCCTTAAATAATTGATCTCGCTTTATATGAAACCCATCCTGATTGTTGATAACGAAGAAAAATTTTGTAAGGTAGTTAAAGCAGCACTGGAACTGGAAGATTATTTAGCGCAGTATGTACTCTCCGCTGAAGAGGCTGAAAGTTGGTTATCGAAAAACAGTACTGATCTGGTTTTATCCGATTTGAGAATGGAAGGGATGGATGGTTTGGAACTGTTGAAGCGGATCAAATCCCGTTTTCCGAATACTGAACTCATTATCATGACGGCCTTCGCGTCACAGAAGACTGCCATTGCTGCTCTTAAAAATGGGGCCTCCGATTACCTTATTAAACCTTTTGAGATGGTTGAACTAATATTAAGAATTAAACGCATTTATCTCCAGAAGAAATTACAGGAAGAAAATCGCAGCCTGCGTTCCAGGATTAATGAACCACTGGCTTTTTTTAAGTTAATTGGTCGAAGTGAATCCATGCGGAAAGTATATCAGTTGTTGCAAAAGGCCGCAGAGAATGAGACAACGGTGTTAATTTTAGGGGAGAGTGGTACCGGGAAAGAATTGGTGGCAGAAACCATTCACTATCATAGCCTCAGAAAAAATAATCGTTTTCTGGCCATTAATTGTGCTGCAGTACCAGAGAATCTCCTGGAAAGTGAATTGTTCGGGTATGAGAAAGGGGCTTTTACCGGTGCGATCCAAAAGAGGCTGGGGAAATTTGAAATTGCCTCAGAAGGAACTATTCTGTTAGATGAAATTGGAGATATGAGCCTCACTACCCAGGCCAAACTGTTACGGGTTTTGCAGAATAAGGAGATATTCCGGTTGGGAGGGAACGAAAAAATTAAAATCAATACCAGGGTGATTGCTTCTACTCATCGGGATCTCGAGCAGATGGTTCAATCCGGCAGCTTTCGCCAGGATTTATTCTATCGATTGAATGTATTTCCAATTTTACTCCCGCCCTTAAGAGAACGCAAAGAAGATATTCCCGAATTAGTAAATCATTTCATGAAACAATATGCAACGATTGGGATTGACCAGGAGGCTCTGGCTTCATTGATGGATTATGAGTGGCCCGGAAATGTGCGAGAATTGCATAATGTTATTGAACGGGCAGCAATAATGGCGGATAAAATTATTACTATTCAGGATCTCCCTCCTTTTAAATCTGAAGACAAATTGGCTACCTTCCAGTATAAAATTCCTGAGCAAGGATTCCAACTGGATCTCTTTGAAAAATTTTTGATCGAACAAGCCTTGCATAAAGCTAATGGTAATAAAACCCGCGCTGCAGATATTCTTGGAATTACCCGTAGACGGTTGTATTCCATGATGAAAAGTCTAGATATTTAATCCTGCCTATTTGGCATACTTATCCGACAAAATTATAGAACAGCAAAGCAGGTTTTGTTTTAACCAAAAATCCCTTTTGCTTAAGTTCATTAATATTAACCTATTATCTTTATGAATAAAAACTGGCATCTAATTTGTTATTCTCAGGATGAATGGTGCTTAAAACTTATTTTTAGAGGATTTTTAAATGAATTTTGAAAAATTTACGATAAAAGCCCAACAGGCTTTAAGTGATTCCCAGCAGTTGGTTCTCAATCATAACCAACAGCAACTGGAACCAGAGCATTTACTGAAAGCTCTCTTAGAGGACTCTGAAAGTATTATCCCTTCTCTTCTTAAGAAAATTGATGTCGATATTTTGGATCTGAATCGTCAACTCACTCTGGTGATAGAGAAAAAACCCCGGGTTTCTGGCCAGCCAACTCCGGTATATGCGAGTGAAAATTTCAATCAATTATTAAATCAATCATTGATTGAAGCACGGGATCTGCGAGATGAATATGTCTCGACCGAACATCTGCTCTTAGCTCTTTTAACAGTAAAAATTAGTGAGGTTTTCCGGATACTATCCAGTTTTGGAGTGACCAAAGACAAGATTTTACTGGCATTAAAAGATCTTCGTGGTTCTCAACGGGTCACAGATCAGAATCCGGAAGGAAAGTACCGGGCATTGGAGCGATATGCTCAGGATTTAACAGAATTGGCCAGACAGGGGAAATTGGACCCGGTGATTGGGCGTGATGAAGAAATCCGCCGGGTTTTACAGGTTTTATCCCGCCGGACGAAAAATAATCCGGTTTTGATCGGGGATCCGGGAGTGGGTAAAACTGCCATCATTGAGGGGATTGCTCAACGAATTATCCGTGGGGATATTCCGGATAATTTAAAAGGCAAGAGAATTTTAGCTCTGGATATGGGGGCATTAATTGCTGGAGCAAAGTTTCGTGGAGAGTTCGAAGACCGATTAAAGGCCGTATTAAAAGAAATTCAGGAGTCGGTGGGCGATATCATATTATTTATTGATGAATTGCATACCCTGGTGGGCGCCGGCGCAGCTGAGGGAAGTATTGATGCCTCCAATATGCTCAAACCTGCTCTGGCTCGTGGTGAACTTCGCTGTGTTGGGGCCACGACGGTAGATGAATACCGCAAGTATATTGAGAAGGATGCTGCCTTAGAAAGACGATTTCAGCCGATACTGGTAGATCAACCATCGGTCGAAGATACTATTTCTATTTTGCGGGGACTAAAGGAAAAATATGAAATTTACCACGGTGTCCGCATAACTGATTCAGCTCTGATCGCGGCGGCCAATTTATCAAATCGCTATATTGCTGACCGATTTTTACCGGATAAAGCGATTGATCTGATCGATGAAGCTGCATCAAGGCTCAGGATTGAAATTAATTCGCTCCCCGAAGAATTGGATGAAATTGAAAGAAAAATCAGACAGCTTGAGATTGAAACAGTTGCCCTGAAGAAAGAAAAGGATGAATCATCCAGGGAGCGATTAAAGAAAATTAAAGAGGAACTGGCGGCTCTACTGGAGACACGGAATCACCTGAATCTGCATTGGAATTTGGAGAGAGAATCCATCCAAAACATTCGCGATACAAAAGCTGAGATTGACCACCGGCGGATGCAGATGGAAAAAGCTGAGCGGGAAGGGAATTTGAATAAGGTTGCAGAAATAAAATATGGTTTAATTCCGGAATTGGAGAAACGGCTAACCGCCCTCAATTTGAAATTGCAGGATATTCAGAAAGATCAAAAAATGCTAAAGGAGGAGGTAGATGATGAGGATGTGGCAGAGATTGTCAGTCGCTGGACCAGGATTCCGGTTTCACGAATGCTGGAAACCGAAAGAGAAAAACTGTTAAAAATAGAAGAAAAATTGTCCCAACAGGTGGTGGGCCAGAACGAGGCAATCGGTGTGGTGGCTGATGCTATTCGAAGAGCTCGAGCTGGATTAGCAGATAAAAATCGTCCGATTGGTTCTTTTATTTTTATGGGGCCCACCGGGGTTGGAAAAACTGAGCTTGCCAGGGCATTAGCAGACTTCTTGTTTGATGATGAAGAGGCCATGGTTCGGGTCGATATGTCTGAATATATGGAACGACATTCGGTATCCAGATTGATAGGCGCTCCTCCCGGGTATGTGGGGTATGAGGAAGGAGGACAGTTATCGGAAGCTGTACGGCGGAAACCCTATTCAGTGATCCTGCTGGATGAAATTGAAAAAGCGCATCCTGATGTTTTCAATATCCTGCTGCAAATTCTTGATGATGGGAGACTGACAGATAGTAAGGGGCATGTAATCAATTTTAAAAATACCATTATTATTATGACTTCCAATGTCGGGGCTCATATTATTCTTGAAAAAACGCAAACCGCAACCACTCAAAACTCAGATGATCTCTATCAGGATATTAAACGTGAAGTTACTCAACTACTTCGACAACAGTTAAAACCTGAGTTTTTAAATCGAATTGATGAAATCATTGTTTTCCATGGTTTGAGCAAAGACCATCTGATAAAAATCATCGACCTGCAGCTCAAAAAAGTACAAGCCCAGTTATCCGAACAGGGACTTTCACTTGAGTTAACCGATCGGGTCAAGGAACATCTAGCATCCACTGGTTATGATGCTTCCTTTGGCGCCCGGCCGTTGAAACGGCTTATTCAAAAAGAAATTTTGGATAAATTAGCTTTCAAGATTTTAGAAAATCAGTTTCAGCGCAATGAGTTGATTACGGTTGATTACCGGGAGGGTATGATTCATTTCCAGAGATCTGTAAACAGCCAGACGACTTCTAAATGAAAAAATGAATTTTTTACATCCAATGAAACTATGTGGTCAGATTAAAGTATCAAGAACAACACTAATTGCTAAGGAGCAGGAATGACTAAACACAAGATGTATCAATACGGAATTGTTTTTATTATCATGGGAGTTATCATTGGATTTATCATTGCTGGAAGCTTTGATTTTACCAGGAAAATAGGTGCAAATCCCCCGCAAAGCCTTGAAGGAAACCATGAAGGTGCCACGCAGCAGGAATCGAGTACAGGATTGGCAGCCTTGGAGGGACTTAGTACAGCTTTTGCCAATGTTGCCGATCAAGTAAACCCCTCGGTTGTTACCATTTTTACTGAGACAATCATTAAACAACGTCAGTCACCGTTTTTTCAATTTCCATTTGAAGAATTCTTTGGGGAAGACTTTCAGAGGTATTTTCAGTCCCCTCAGGCTCCTGAACGTCCACAAAAGCAGTATGGTTTGGGTTCTGGT
>MESS01000109.1:10157-10305 GCA_001771055.1 Caldithrix sp. RBG_13_44_9 | reverse complement strand
CATACCGTAACTTCAGGAATTATCAGCGCCAAAGGACGCAGCGGAATCTTTGATAGCGGTCAGTATGAGGATTTCATTCAGACAGATGCCGCAATAAACCCCGGAAACTCCGGTGGAGCTCTGGTAAACTTGCATGGAGAATTAATCG